>NZ_RZRQ01000371.1:0-5375 GCF_003997785.1 Mesorhizobium sp. M7D.F.Ca.US.004.01.2.1
GACCTGCATCACGAAAACATCCTGCACGGGCCGCGCGGCTGGCTGGCGATCGATCCGAAGGGCGTTCTCGGCGACCCCGGCTTCGACGCCGCGAACATGTTCTACAACCCGCTCGACCGCGATGAACTTTGCCTCGATCCGGAGCGAACAGCACATATGGCGGAAGTCTTTGCCAGAACACTGGGCCAGACACCACCAGCCATCCTCGATCATGCCATCGCCTATGGGTGCCTGTCGGCGTCCTGGCATCATGAGGACGGCAACGCGGTCGAGGAGAATCGCGAATTGTCGATCGCCGGGGCGATCCGGGCGGTGCGGGCAAGCTTCTGATCGCACGGGGCAACGGCGCGGTGCTAACCGCTTGTTCACCACAATGGGCTACTGACTGGTCTCGGCTCCACTTCGGGATTTGTCATGGTCAGCGCGATTTCGGGTTCCTCACCGGCAACCCAGTATTCCTCGTCCAGTTCGTCGAGCAATGCAGCCCAGGAGGCCGCGCTCGAAAAGCAGATTCAGGATTTGGAAGACCAGGCCAAGGCCATCAAGGATCAGGTCAAGGCCGCCCAGGTGCAGCAGGATATCGCCGTGGCCCAAGCCAAGCTCGATGCGCTCAAGGCCGCCGACAAGGCAGCCAAGGCCGATCAGGGGCAGTCTGCACCATCCGCCGCAGCGTTGCGTCAGGCGGAGTTCGACGGCGAGAAGACGACATCGTCAAACGAATTTTGGATGTAACTGGCGAATTCTGGATGTAACTGGCCGATCGGCTCGGGATCAGCTCCTGAGCGCGATATCGTGCGGCAAGGGATAGGCGCCCTTGGTGCCGCGCCAATGCGCTGATGCAAAGCCCAGCACGATCAGTGCAAAGGCTTGATGGGTCAGCGCCATATGCAGCGGCACATGCATCAGCAGCGTGCCGATGCCGATCGAGGCCTGCACCAGCACCAGCAGAAACAGCAACGTCGCGCGCCGCGCATGCGTTGAGCCTGGCAGCCGCCGGCGCGTGGCGATCATGTGCCACAAGGCCACGATGAACACCGTATAGGCGCCGAGCCGATGGATGAACTGCACCGTCTTCGGGCTTTCGAAGAAGTTGCGCCATGCCGGCTCGAGGATCAGCAGATCGCCAGGGATGATCTTGCCATCCATCAACGGCCAGGTGTTGTAGCTCAAGCCGGCGTCGAGCCCGGCGACCAGGCCTCCGAGATAGATCTGGATCAGCGCCAGCAGCACGATGAAGCCAGCCAGCCTCTGCGTCGACCGATCGGCGGCGGGTTCGGAATGCGGCGCCAGTCCGCGCGCGACCACCATGGTCGCGGTGAAGATCAGCGCCGCGAGTGTCAGGTGGGTCGCCAGCCGGTACTGGCTGACGGAGACCCGGTCGACCAGACCGGAGGCCACCATCCACCAGCCGATGGCGCCCTGCAGGCCGCCGAGCAAGAGAATGCCCACGAGTTTCGGTCCCAGGCCGCGCTCGACGCGGCGCGTCGCCCAGAAGAACAGCAGCGGCAGGGCAAAGACCAGGCCGACGCTGCGCGCCAGGATGCGGTGCGCCCATTCCCACCAGAAGATCGACTTGAAGGCCTCGATGCTCATGCCCTTGTTGAGCTCGGCATATTGCGGGATCTGCTGATAGAGCTGGAATTCCTCTTGCCACTCGGCGTCGTTGAGCGGCGGTATCACGCCGTGGATCGGCTTCCACTCCGTAATCGACAGGCCGGAATCGGTTAGCCTCGTGGCGCCGCCGACCAGCACCAGCGCAAACAGCACCAGAAGCACCACATAGAGCCAGCCGCGCAGCAGCGCCCGGTTATGCAGGTCGCGGTCGCGGGCGACGTATGGCGCGGCAGCTGATATGGCAGCCATGATCTTGTCCCGGCAGGTTGGTTTGGCGGATTGGTGGACCATCGCACCCGTGCTGGCAAGGCCATGCGGCGCGGCACGCCGTCGCGCCGCGCCTCACCGGTTGCACAGCTTCGCGTCAAGGCCTATGCGGGGCAACAGCCCTTGAGCTTGCCGGGCCGCCTGTGCGAATTGCCGGCATGCTCGACCAGGAGACCAACCATGCCCCTGCGCCTGAAAAAGCTGATCGGAATGTTCCTGCTGGTGGCGCTGGTCATCATCTATGCGCTGGTCGCATCGATCTTCGCGGTCGCCCGGCTGTCGGAATCGGGCCCGTGGGTGCATTTCCTGTTCTTCCTGCTCAGCGGCCTGCTCTGGGTGCTGCCGGCGATGGGCATCATCAAATGGCTGATGCTGGAGCCACGGACCAAGCGCTAGGCGGAACCCGACCCCATCAGATGGTAACGACCATCTTGCCGGCATTGGCGAGCGGCGTCGTCACGCCCGACAGCATGGTGCGGATATGGGCAAGGCTCTGGTAGCGGCCGTTGACTGAAATGCGCGGCAAGGCATGCAGGAAGCCGGCATGCTCGGCACGCAGCACACCGTGGCGCGTCGTCACGGCGGAGGTGTAGCCGGCGTCGCGGGCAAAGCCCACCTCGCGGCAGCCGACAGCGCTGGCATAACCATAGGGGTAGGCGAAATGGCTGGGCTTCTCGCCCAGTTCGGCCTGCAACATGCCGCGCACGGCGCCGATCTCGTGCCGGGCACCGGTTTCGGAAAGCCGCTTCAGATTGCTGTGGTTGATCGTGTGGGCGCCGATCGTCACCAGCGGATGCGCGGCCATGCCGCGGATCTCGTCCCAACTCATCAATGTGCGCAATCGCGGGCCGTCGGCGTCGATGCCATTTGAGCGAGCCAGATCGCGCAACACCGCCTGCAGGTCCTCCTCGCGGACTTCGGAGGTGAGATAGGCGTGCAGGCGTGCATTGGCCTGCAGTTTCTTCGCAGGTGTCGAGCAATCGATCGTCAGGGGACCATTCGGTCGCGTCAGAGTGAGGCTATCGCGCGCTTTGACGATATCCTCGACCACATCCCACCACAGGTCGGCCGTGCCGTTGATCAGCCCCGGCGCTACATAGATGGTGATCGGCGCGCCGTGCTTCTCCAGCACCGGCAGCGCCTCGGTCATGTTGTCGCGATAAGCGTCGTCGGCGGTGATGGTGGCAAACTCGCCGCCCTTGCCGCCTGCCTTGATGCGCTCAACGGCTTCGTCCATGGAGACAAAGGCATAACCATGCGCCTTCATGTCGGCGATCATGGCATCGAGGAAACCGGGAGCAATGTTGAGATGCCGGTTGACGCTGTCGGGCCTTTCCGGCGTCGCGGTAACGCGATGCAGCATCAGGATGGCGCCGATGCCGCCGATGAATGGTTTGGCCAGCGGTGCGAGACCGGTATAGCGGGCGACGTTCAGCGCCAGTTTCCGGATTGCCTCCCCGCCGTCGATCATTCATTCACCTTTTGCGCCTAGGCTGATCCAAGCACGGAATGCGCCTACGCGAACCCCCAAATCGCGATCAATACGCCCTAAGGATTGAGGTATGGTTGACGCTGCAGCGTCATTTGACGGCAATCGGCTTGCGGCGACCGAGGCGTCGTCGCGCGCCTTGCCACGGAACCATGCCGGCCTGTCGATTTCAGTGGCGTCCACGGACGGACTGGTGGCCTATGCCGAGTTCTGCCGCTCGGCCCTGTTTGCACCGCCGCAGAGTGCTGCCTGGATCCTGAGCTGGGCTGCCGAGGTCCGACCGGATCTGCTCGTTGCGACACTGAGCACCGAAGGCAAGCCGGTTTTCTCGTTGGCCCTGGAGGTCACCGCCAGCGGTCCGTTCCGCGTCGCCCGCTTAATGGGTGGCCGCCACGCCAATGGCAACTTCGTCGCCGCGGATCCGCACTGGCTGGCCAGATCAGATGTTCCGGCCATCCGAGCGATGCTGACGGCCATCGCCAAGGCACGTCCGGACATCGATCTCGTCGCACTGGAACGATTGCTGCCCGATCTCGACGGCGTCGCCAATCCCCTAGGCGCGCTTGACCATTTTGCCAGCCCCAATCTGTCGCTGGCCGTTGACCTCGACGGCGGCTTCGATGCGCTGCTTTCTCGCGCCAGCGGCAAACGCAAGCGCAAGAAGCACCGTTCGCAGACACGCAAGTTCGAAGCCGTCGGCAGTCATCGCCGCATCGAAGCCAGAACCGCCGACGAGGCGAACAGGCTGCTCGACGCCTTTTTCGAGATGAAGGAATTCCGCTTCCGCAAGATGGGCATCGCCAACGTCTTCGGCGACAGGCAGGTGCGCGGCTTCTTCCGCGCGCTGTTTTCGCAAGCGCTTGCCGAGGACGAGCCCTCCTTCATGCTGCACGGGCTCGAGGTTGCCGGCAAGCTGCGCGCCATCACCGGGTCGAGCCGTTCAGGCAAGCGACTGATCTGCGAGTTCGGCGCGATCGCCGAGGACGATCTCGGCCACACCAGCCCCGGCGATTTCCTGTTCTTCGACAACATCCAGGAAGCCTGCGAGGCCGGTTTCAAGGTCTATGATTTCTCGGTCGGCGACGAGCCTTACAAGCGGCTGTGGTGTGATATCGAAACCCGGCATTTCGAAGTGCTGATACCGCTGACCCTGAAGGGCCGCGTGCTGGCGCTGGCGCTTCGGCAAGGCACAGGGCTCAAGGCCTTCATCAAGAACAGCCCGACGATCTGGAAGCTGACCAAGATGCTGCGCCGCAGGGCGGCCGGACAGGCAGCGCCCGCCGAAGACGATAGCTAAGGCCATGAAGCCGACCATCCGCACACTGTCGCTGCAGGAGCTGGCGGTTCTCGTCGACTGGGCGGCCGCAGAAGGCTGGAACCCAGGCCTTGAAGACGCGGCGATGTTCCAGGCCGCGGACCCGGAAGGCTTCATCGGCGCCTTTGTCGGCAACGAAATGGTCGCCGCAGTGTCGGCAGTGGCCTATGGAAGCGAGTTCGGTTTCATCGGCCTCTACATCTGCCGGCCGGACATGCGCGGCAAAGGCTACGGCAAGGCGGTGTGGAACGCTGGGATGACGAGACTTGCCGGCCGCACTATCGGCCTCGACGGCGTCGCCGAGCAGCAGGCCAATTACCGGAGCAAGGGCTTCAGGCCGGCTTACGAGACCATCCGCTACAGCGGGCGCACGGCAGGCCCGGCGGTCAACGCCGACGGACTGAGGACAGTGACGACTGAGCTCGTGCCCGACATCATCGCCTATGACACGCATTGTTTTCCGGGACCGCGGCGGGCGTTCCTGCATCGATGGCTGCAGGCACCGCATCACGGGCTGGCGGCGATCAGTTCACGCGGCACCACCGGCTACGCCGTGGCGCGGCCGTGCCGTTCCGGCTTCAAGATCGGCCCGCTGTTTGCCGACGACCTGGAAATCGCCCTGCAATTGCTGGACGGACTGGCTGGGGCCTGCGGGGGCGGCGGCCTGCCTATTGACGTCCCCGCCGGTAA
>NZ_RZRQ01000372.1:0-5344 GCF_003997785.1 Mesorhizobium sp. M7D.F.Ca.US.004.01.2.1
GTGGTGGGCGGACAGCCGCGGCTTCACTTTCGAATATAACCAGCGCGGGCATCAGCTTTATCGCCTGGTCGAGGTAGACGCCGCCTCGGGCCGCGGGCGCTCCCTGATCGATGAGACCAGCGAGACATTCGTTGATTATTTGCCGCTGGGGCATGGCCAGGAGGATGCCGGAAAAATCTTCCGTTACGATGTCGATGACGGGAAGGAGATCATCTGGGCATCAGAGCGCGACGGGTATGAGCATTTGTATCTTTTCAACGGCCGGACAGGCGCGCTCGAAAACCAGATCACGCGAGGTGAGTGGGTCGTCCGGAGGGTCAACCATGTCGATCCGGTCAAGCGTCAGATCTGGTTCGAGGCGAGCGGGATGAACTCGCAGGAGGACCCCTATTGGGTCCATGCTTACCGCATCGGCTTTGACGGCAAGGGACTGACTGCACTGACGCCCGAACCGGCCAACCACCATATCGAGTTCTCGCCTGACAGGCGCTATTATGTCGATCTCTGGTCACGCATCGATCTGCCCCCGCGCATGGCACTCTACCGCGCCAGCGACAATGCCAAGCTCCAGCAGATCGAGACGGCCGACATTTCTGAGCTCGTCGCCGCAGGCTGGCAGCCGCCGCTCAGTTTCCATTCCAAGGGGCGCGACGGCAAAACTGACATCTGGGGCGTGCTCCACCTGCCAGCCAACTTCGACCCGACGAAGAAATACCCGGTTGTGGAGAATATCTATGCTGGACCCCACGGCTCCTTCGTCCCAAAATCCTTCTCGCGGTGGACAGAGCCGCTCACGCAGCTGGGCTTCGTCGTTGCTCAGATCGACGGCATGGGCACCAACAACCGCTCCCGCGCCTTCCATGATGTTGCTTGGAAGAATCTGAAGGACGCAGGATTTCCCGATCGCATTCTGTGGCACAAGGCGGCGGCCGCGCAATATCCATGGTACGACATATCCAACGTCGGCATTTTTGGCGCATCCGCCGGCGGCCAGAGTGCAGTCAGCGCGCTGCTCTTTCACCCCGATTTCTACAAGGTCGCCGTCGCCAAAAACGGCTGCTTCGACAACAGGATAGACAAGACCTGGTGGAACGAACTTTGGATGGGGTGGCCGGTCGGCATTGAATATTCGCAATCCTCCGCCGTTGACAATGCTCACAGGCTGCAGGGCAAGCTGATGATCGCGGTCGGCGAAATGGATGATAATGTCGATCCGTTTTGCTCGTTCCAGCTTGCCGATCGACTCATCAAGGCAGGAAAAGATTTTGACATGGTCTACGTTCCTGGTGCCAATCACCATACTCTAGGCACCTACACCGAGCGCAAACTCCTAGACTTCTTCGTTCGCAACATTCTCGGTCAGACCCCGCCCGACTGGAACACCAAACCGATCGAGCTGGAATAGCTTGTGGCTCTTGCAATTGTTAGCTCGCCTTATCAGCTGTAATCAGGGCGAGGCGCGAGCAAATCTGCACCGAAGGACGATCGTGGAGTCTAGGACTTGCGCTGCGTATTGAGGATCGGCTCGCCGCGACGTTGGTCTGAGCAAACTGCTTGATAGGCACGCCTGCAGACCGCGTGTGTGCGATTGCAAGATCCCCTATCAGCCTGGTGTGAAGCGTTCAGGGGAAAAGCCGCACCCAACGCCGCTTCCGCTCGCCGTAACGCTACGGCGGTGCGGCCCACCGATCCGCTCGACGAGCATTGGAACACATAGGTCCCCGAACGGACGATTGCCTTGGCAATAGAAGACCCTCGTCGGTCATCGCCGCTGTGGGTGGCAGCCCGTCGGTCTGGAGCTGCCACGATTCTCATCCTCGCGTCACATATGAGCTGAAGCTTTCCGGATCGGGTATCCAATCGGCATCCAGTTGCTCGGCGATATGGTTGAATTCTGCCCTCAGGACAAGAGTGAGTAGAGCAGCCCCGCTACGAAAATCCCATCCTGGTTCGTTTGACGCATCGACTATTCAGATTGATTGGCGTGATACCCGGCGCGGCCGCAACACGCGAGGCCGTCAACCGCTGAGCAGAAAACCAGCCTTCGCCTTCCGCGGCGGCGGACCTCGTCAGCCTCTCGAAAGCTTGCCTGAGTAGGTTGCTCATGTGATCTGTGGAAGTGAGGATAGCGTGCACCCGTACAAACTAGACATTCATCGTGGCAGCTTGGCTGCAGGTGCAGCACGCCGTACCGCACGAGCAAGCGGACAGGCCGGCCAAGCCGGTTTTGAGCAGCACTTGGGCGAACTGCAGGCGGCGGACGAGTTGATGGGTGCGCTAGGCGAGGAGGTCCTCGTCAATGGCTCGCATGGTAAAGGTGAGTTGAGACCAACGAAGAGGCAGAGGATCCAAAGCAATCTGCAGCATGCTGTCACTGAGCGGCAACCAGGTGAGGTTGGCAACTCAGGCGCTCGCGTGATGATGCAACTCCCCACCGATCAGGTGGGTACATCGGAACGGGAGGCGCAACTTGTGATGCAGGGGGACGAGCACGAATACACCCCAGCACCGCATCTCGACGGGTCGATGCCCTCGACAGTGCAGCCGGATCGTCCAATTGTGGTCCCCGACGGTGCCGACAAGCGTCCTGTTTATTCCAACGATGCCACCGCCATCGAAGGGCTGAAGTCAGCACTCCTTGCGGGTAAAGCCAGGCCGGACACGGTCACTCGCAGCACAAATTCTCTTTTCGGCTTTAGTCGTTGGCTCTTTCAAAACAACAAGCCAGGGCTTGCTGCTCGGCTTTACCATCCGTCGCTGAGCCAGGATCTCGAGGAGTACGAGAGTAGGGGTGGTTCCTCCACCGTGGCTGGCGCACTGCGTCAATTGATGAAGTCGATGGGCGGAGCCGGCCCGATTGTGGGTCGCGCTGTCCTGAACCCCCATCCTGACGACGCCGCGCTCACCAGACATTTCAGATCCGCGAGCGGCTACGCAACTGCTCTTAACCATTTCAGTCATTACCTACGTCAAAATGACAAGCTCGGAATTGCGGGTCGCATTTACGATAAATCGCTGGATAAAGATGTTGAGAGCTACAAGGCCGCCTCCTCTAATGGTGGAGCTCCGATCGAATCTGCGCTGGTTTATCTCCGCAAGAACCCGCCGCGCGTTATACTCGGGAATCATCTGGAAAACGCGGTCAGCATGGAGGCTCGTCCCCGTGGCGACGCTGCTCAGCATACCGCACCACAGCAGGGATTCGATTGGCCAGAGGAGCTCCTGCCGGTAGGTTATAAGGAGGGCACCGATCTACCATTGTCTCTCGCCCCAACCGCGCACCAACACCAAGCGCCCGACTTTGGAGAGGCCGTCCCTCACTTGAACTGGCGCCACGGCGACCAGGGCGCCCCGGAGGAGCTGGTAGCTGCACGGGACAGGAGCAGCCCGCTGCCAAGCGAGGCGGTGCCACATAAATCTGGACGGGGACTCGCTACGCAGCCCAGATTGTGGGCGGAGAAATCCGCCTCGCCAGAGCTCTTTCGACGGCGGGCGGAGCAGGCTCTGCCGGCGTCCGCCAGAGGTGTGGAGACATCCTCCGCGGTTGATGAAGCCGCGCAGGCCGCTCGCCAAGCTTTGGCTTGGTTGCAGCAGGAGATGGAGGGGATCGAACCGATGCAGGATCCTCATGAGGTGGCTACACCGGAATGTGAGGCGCAGCTCGTCAGGCAGAGGGATGAGCACGAATCCACCCCAGCACCGCATCCCGGAGGTGGTGGGTCGATGCCCTCGACAGTGCAGCCGGATCGTCCAATTGTAGTCCCCGACGGTGCCGACAAGCGTCCTGTCTATTCCAACGATGCGACCGCTATCGAAGGGCTGAGGGCAGCATTCCACGCGGGTAAGGCCAAAGCGAACACGGTCACTTACAATGTAAATTCTCTTTTCGGCTTTAGTCGGTGGCTCCTTCAAAACAACAAGCCAGGGTTTGCTGCTCGGCTTTACCATTCGTCGCTGGATCAGGATCTCAAGGAGTACGAGAGTACGGGTGGTTCCTCCACCGTGGCTGGCGCACTGCGTTACCTCAAGAAGTCGACAGGCGGAGCCCCGATTATGGCTCGCCCTGTCGTGATCCCCTATCCTGACGATGCCGAGCTCATTAGAAATTACAGAGCCGCTTCGACCAAGGAGTACCTGGCAGCGCCTGCGACCGGACGGAATCCAGATACCGTGGGCGGCTATACAAATTTTCTTAGACATTTTAGTCAGTACCTGCGTCAAAATAACAAGCTTGGGATTGCGGCTCGGATTCACGACAAATCGCTGGATAAAGATGTTGAGAGCTTCAAGGCTGTCTCCTATGGTAATAGGCTAAGTATCAGTTCTGCATTGGCTCACCTCCGGGATATCCTGCCGCGCATTGTGCTCGGGCGCGAAACTGTCCTTTCTGCTCATCCGGCAGACGCAGTCACCAGGCGCGTTGGGGCCGCTGCTGAAGCTGGGCCAGCGGCACCGGCAAGAGCTCCCCAACCCGCCTCGCCAGCAACCGCTAGGCTGCCAGGCACCTACCGCGGCCTTCCACTGGTTGATGTGACCACACTGACTACCAGTTCCTCTGGGGCTCAGATCGGGGCGCTCGATCCGACAGCCCCGTCCAACGTTGCAACGGGGCGGGTGCTCGGCGCCGCCGAATGGCTGAGCGACGCCCATATCCAGAGAGATTACAATTTGCTGGAGGGGCAACTGCAGGGGATCAATCCGGCGCTCGCTGCCCGGACTCGGCTGGTGGATCCTTCCGTATCCCATCTACTGCGACACACGTCGCCGCAAGACGCTCGAGGCATATTGCAGTCCATCTATAATCAAAACAACGCCACAGCCGACTTCCTGTTCTTGCCAGTGAATAATGGCACGGCTACTAGCCCCGGCACCCATTGGTCGCTGCTGCTCGTTGATCGCCGCGACCCGGAAAGGCGGTTCGCCTATCACTACGACTCCCTCCAGCGAGAGGGATATAACGACGTGCCTGCAAAACAGCTCGCAGGACTGCTGAATGCCACCTTGGCGCCAGCCCCCATGGCCAGACAGACGAACCATTATGATTGCGGCGTATTTGTCCTGGAGGGCACGTGGGCGCTGGTTGAACGATTGGTGAAAGGGCAGCGGCCAGACCACGAGCCGCTGCCCCTCGACAACCTCGTTGCCGATCGGCAGGCGCTGCAAGACCGGCTAAGGAGGCGCTTGCCGCACGAGGAAGAGCCGCGGCAGCTGCTGGAGGATGAACCCGCCTCCCCACCGATGATGGCATTCGAGCCAGGGGAACTGCGGCAACTGTTGGAAGACGAGCCTGCCTCCCCACCAATGATGGCGTTCGAGCCAGGGGAACTGCGGCAACTGTTGGAGG
>NZ_RZRQ01000373.1:0-5332 GCF_003997785.1 Mesorhizobium sp. M7D.F.Ca.US.004.01.2.1
GTCCGATATCGAGATGGGCAGGATTTCCGGCAGCGTCATTGCCGCGGTCCTGCTCAACCGGGACGACTTCAAGGCCGAATATGAGGTGGCCAGGGCCGAGCTTCGGTCCGATCTCGGCATGTAAATTTTCGTCAGTCGGGTTTCGACGGAAAGGGGCGCTTCAGGCGCTCCTTTTTTGTTCATGCCCTTGCTTAGGCGGAAGTTCGGCAATTAGTCCGTTGGCATAGCGGCATCAGGTTGATATTCGCATCAAACGGCGCGAGAGGCTTGTCGTGCCATAGCCTTTGGAATCGGATGATGCGGCTCAGCGACTGTCACAATTTTTCGGACTTCCGCCGCATGGCGCAGCAGCGGCTGCCGGGGCCGATCTTCAATTACATCGACGGCGCGGCGGACGATGAGGTCACCTATCGTCGCAACACCGAAAGCTTCGAGACCTGCGACCTGGTTCCCAACGTGCTGCGCGGAGTGAGCGAGGTCGACATGTCGGTGACGGTCATGGGCCAGAAGCTGGCGATGCCGTTCTATTGCTCGCCGACCGCCTTGCAACGCCTGTTCCACCATCAGGGCGAGCGCGCGGTCGCTAAAGCCGCGGCCAAATACGGCACCATGTTCGGCGTCTCCTCGCTTGGTACCGTCAGCCTTGAGGAAGCGCGCAAGATCAGCAGCAGCCCGCAGGTCTATCAGTTCTATTTCCATCGGGATCGCGGCCTCAACCGGGCGATGATGCAGCGGGCAAAGGCGGTTGGCGTCGAGGTGATGATGCTGACCGTCGACAGCATCACCGGGGGAAACCGCGAAAGCGACAAACGCACCGGCTTCGCCATTCCCTTCAAGCTCAATCTGACCGGAATGCTGCAGTTTGCGCTCAAGCCGGCCTGGGCGATCAACTATTTCACCCACGAGGGGTTCAAGTTGCCCCAGCTCGACGAGCATGTCGACATGGGCGGCGGCACGATGTCGATCAGCCGCTACTTCACCGAGATGCTCGACCCGTCGATGACGTGGGACGACGTCGCCGAGATGGTCAAGCTTTGGGCGGGTCCGTTCTGCCTCAAGGGCGTCATGTCGGTGGAGGATGCCAAACGCGCGGTTGACATCGGCTGCAGCGGCATTGTGCTGTCGAACCATGGCGGCCGGCAACTGGATGGCTCGCGGGCGGCGTTCGACCAGCTTGCCGAGATCGTCGATGCGGTCGGTGACAGGATAGACGTCATCATGGATGGCGGCGTGCAGCGCGGCACCCACGTGCTGAAGGCGCTGTCGCTCGGTGCCAAGGCCGTCGGCGTCGGCCGCTACTATCTGTTCCCGCTCGCGGCGGCCGGCCAGCCCGGCGTCGAACGGGCGCTTGAGCAGATGCGGGTTGAGATCGAACGTGGCATGAAGCTGATGGGCTGCAGTTCGATCGAACAATTGTCGCGCAACAACCTCCGTTTCAGGTAATCTCGAACCATGAAATCCTCGCTCGAAGACACGCTGCTTGCCGCGATTCGCACCATTCCGGACTATCCCAAGCCCGGCATCCTGTTTCGCGACATCACCACGCTGCTCGGCAATGCGCGCGCGTTTCGCCGCGCCATCGACGAGCTTGTGCATCCCTATGCCGGCCAGAAGATCGACAAGATAGCCGGCATCGAGGCGCGCGGCTTCATCCTTGGCGGCGCCGTCGCCCATCAGCTCTCGGCCGGTTTCGTGCCGATCCGCAAGAAGGGCAAGCTGCCTTTCGAGACGGTGCGAGTCGCCTACAGCCTGGAATACGGGTTGGACGAGATGGAGATGCACAAGGACGGCGTTGCTCCGGGCGAGAAGGTGATCCTGGTCGACGATTTGATTGCCACCGGCGGCACCGCGGAAGCCGCGGTCAAGCTGCTGCGCCAGATCGGCGCCGATATCCTCGCCGCCTGCTTCGTCATCGACCTGCCGGACCTCGGCGGCCGCGCCAAGCTCGAAGCGCTCGGCGTACCGGTGCGGACGCTGATTGGCTTTGAGGGGCATTGAGGAGCGCTTTTTCCTTCTCCCACAGGGGAGAAGGTAAGAAGCGCCGGCGCTACTCAGCCTTCACCAGCACGGCGCTCTCGAACTCCAGCACCTTGTCGCCGGTCGAATCGAAAGCATCGGCGCGCAGCGCCAGCAGCCGCCAGCCGGGGCGCGAGGCGATCGGGCGGTGCGACAGTGCGGTGCGTGTGAAGGTGATGGTTTGCCCGGCATGGACCGGCTTCAGCCATTTCAGGTTCTTGAAACCGGGCGAGGGGCCGAATTCCGGCACCGGCCCGGGGCCGCTCCACGCAGCAATCTCGGCGTCCATGCGGTTTTCGAGATTGAGTTTCATCCAGGTTGCAGCGGTGTGCCAACCGGATGCGCAGAGGCCGCCGAGCACGCTCTTCTTTGCGGCCTCCTCGTCGACATGGAGGATTTGCGGGTCGTATTTGCGGGCGAAGGCCTTGATCGCCTCGGGCTCGAATGTGTGCGAGCCGAGCGTGACGGTGATGCCGATGCGGAAGAACTCGTCCAAGGTCATGATGGGGTCCCCGCGGCATCGCGCGTGAGAAACATGACCGAATTCTCGAGCTCGAAGACGCTTTCGCCACGCTGGTTGAACAGCTCGCTGCGCATAGTGACGAAGCCGAGTTGCGGCTTCGATTTGGACAGGCGCTTGGCAACAACCACCAGCGTGCCGGTGAGCTGGTCGCCGGCCAGGACCGGCTTCTTCCATTTGACCTGATCGACGCCGGGCGCGCCCTGGCAGGTGGAGTCCAAAAGGAACGCATCGCAGAGCATGCGCATGAACATGGCACAGGTGTGCCAGCCCGACGCCGCCAGCCCGCCGAGGATGCTGGCCTTGCCGGCTTCCTCGTCGAGATGCATTGGCTGCGGGTCGAATTCTGTAGCGAATTCGACGATCTCGGCGGCGCTCACCAGCTTCGAGCCGAGGTCGAGCGACGCGCCCTCAACGAAATCCTCATAGGCCCATGTTTTTATCTCTGCAGTCATGGTCTGAAATCCGGCTCACGAACCTGCGATCCCTATGGATCAGGGTTTCCGGATGCAGGCCGCAGCGCATTTGGTCAAGAGATTTCTATAGCGCCACGCGGTGGCAGCACGGCCTCTGGCGGGCGGATCAGAGCCAGCCGCGGCGGCGGAAATACCAGAAGGGCAGGATCGCCGACAGCACCATCATGGCGATGGCAAAGGGATAGCCCAGCTCCCATTTCAGCTCGGGGATGATATCGAAATTCATGCCGTAGATCGAGGCGACCAGCGTCGGCGGCAGGAAGATAACGGCGGCGACCGAGAAGATCTTGATGATGGCGTTCTGCTCGATCGAGATCATGCCAAGCGTGGCGTCGAGCAGGAAGGAAATCTTCTGCGACAGGAAGGTGGCATGGTCGGCGAGGGACAGCACGTCGCGCGACAGCGTCTTGATGCGCGCCTTGGTGTCCTTGCTCATTTTGGTGCGGGTCGAGGCATGGGCGAAGAAGCCTGCCAGCCGCTGCAGTGAGATCAGGCTATCGCGGATCGAGGAGGCGATGTCTTCCTTGCGGCCGATGGCCTTCAGGAGCTCCTGGAAGTCGCGATTGCGCTTGGAAACCTTGGTCGACCGCGCCTCGAAGATGTCGCGCGAAATCGCCTCGATGTCGCGGCCGGCGCGCTCGAGGATGTCGGCGAGACGATCGACGATCGCCTCCAGCAGCCCGATCAGGATGGTGTCGCCGCTGGTGCAGCCGGTCGCCACCTTCTCGGCGCGCTGCGGAAAGGTCTTGAAGGCCTTCGGCTCGTGATAGCGCACGGTGATCAGCCTGGTGCCGGCGAGCACGAAGGTGACCGGCGACATCAGGGGATCGTCGACCTCGGTCTGGGCGGGCAGGGTGGCGGTCATGAAATAGGCGCCGTCCTCGACATAGAGGCGGCTCGAAATCTCGATCTCCTCCATTTCCTCGCGTGTCGGAATGGCAACGCCGAGCCAGCTCTCGATCGTCGCTTCCTCTTCCTTTGTTGGGTTGAGCAGGTCGGCCCAGACGATGGTCTCGCTGTTTGCCAGGAGATCGTCGACGGCGCGCAGGCGGTCATTGTCCACGACGAAGGCCTTGATCATCGCCGGGTCTCCCTTGCTGGGGCCAAAGGGTGCGTTCGGATTGACGCGTTGTGTCGGATGGCGCGGTTTCCGGCGTCAGCGCCGACCGTGCGCCTGCCGCTTAGACCTGTGGCGTGACAAAATCAAGACAAGGGGCGGTCCGGCGGATGGCCACCGGCCGCTCAGAAAGCTCGTCGAGAAAGCTTCGCAGACAGCTCGCCGGGATGTTTGGATACCCGGCCGCCGAGACGTCAGGTGTTGAACTTGAACAGCAGGATGTCGCCGTCCTGGACGACATATTCCTTGCCTTCGTCGCGGGCCTTGCCGGCTTCCTTGGCCGCCACTTCGCCACCCAGCGTGATGAAGTCGTTGTAGGCGATGGTCTGGGCGCGGATGAAGCCGCGCTCGAAATCGGTGTGGATTACTCCGGCCGCCTGCGGTGCCTTATCGCCCTTGTGCACGGTCCAGGCGCGCGTCTCCTTCGGCCCGACGGTGAAGTAGGTGATGAGGTGCAACAGCTCGTAGCCGGCGCGGATGACCTTGTTCAGGCCGGGCTCATCGAGGCCGAGCGAGGACAGGAATTCCATCTCTTCCTCATCGGAGAGCTGGGCGACTTCGGCCTCGATCGCGGCCGAGATGACGACGGTGCTGGCGCCTTGCGCCGCAGCCATCTTCTCCACGGCCTTGGTGTGCTCGTTGCCGGTGGCGGCGTCGGCTTCGGCGACGTTGCAGACGTAGAGGACCGGGTGCGAGGTCAAAAGGTTGAGCCCCTGCAGGATGCGCAGGTCTTCCGCCGAAATGCCCTTGAGCAGGACGCGGGTCGGCTTGCCGGCTTGCAGCAGTTCGAGCGCTGCCTCCATCATCGGCAGCACGGTGGTCGCTTCCTTGTCCTTGCTGCCGGCGCGCTTGCGGAATTGCACGATGCGGCGCTCGAGGCTGTCGAGGTCGGCGAGCATCAGCTCGGTTTCGACCGTCTCGGCATCGGCCACCGGGTCGATGCGGCCCTCGACATGGGTGATGTCGTCATCCTCGAAGCAGCGCAGCACATGCACGATGGCATCGACCTCGCGGATGTTGGCAAGGAACTGGTTGCCCAAGCCTTCACCCTTTGAGGCGCCGCGCACCAGGCCGGCAATGTCGACGAAGGAGATGCGGGTCGGGATGATCTCCTTCGACTTGCCGATCGCCGCGATCTTCTGCAGGCGCGGATCGGGCACCGCCACTTCGCCGGTGTTCGGTTCGATGGTGCAGAACGGATAG
>NZ_RZRQ01000374.1:0-5328 GCF_003997785.1 Mesorhizobium sp. M7D.F.Ca.US.004.01.2.1
GGGCAGGCTCAGGCTGGATTTCCGGCTCGGCAGGAATTGAAGGCGCCGGCTCAGGTACCGGTTCCTCGACAGGCGCCGGTTCCGGCGCAGGAATCACCTCCGGCTCGACCGTCGGCGTCGTTTCCGCCTCGGGCTGCGGCTCGTCGCGCTTCAAGAACTCCGGAACGACCTGCTCGGCCGCCGGCTTCAGCGCATCGAGTGCTTCCCATTTGATCGGCGGCAGCGGAGCGGTTTCGTCGACCCGCTCCTCGACAACCTCTTTCTTGCCGAACGAAAATATCTTCTTGAAAAAACCAGCCATGCTTTGCGTTTCTCAGGCGGCGCGGGCGGCAAGGGGCGCCGCGATCAGCCTCATACCATCGTGGCCTGATATATCGGCCTCGACGATCTCACCCGGTGCGCCCGTGCCGAGTGCGGCAAGCGTAAAACCCTCGGTGCGGCCAAGGCCGTCGCGTTCGACCAGGATCGACTGACGCGTACCAGTGAGCGACGACAGATGCCTGATATACGCAGCCTCGCCGGCGACGCGCAGCCGGGCGGCGCGCTGCTTGACCACCTCGCGGCGGAGCTGCGGCATGCGCGCGGCGGGCGTGCCTTCGCGCGGGCTGAACGGGAAGACGTGGAGATGGGTCAGGCCGCACTCCTCGACGATTTTTTCCGAGTTCTCGAACATTTCATCCGTTTCGGTCGGGAAGCCGGCGATGATGTCGGCGCCGAAGACGATGCCGGGGCGCAGCTTGCGAACATCCTCGCAGAAGCGGATCGATTGATCGCGCAGATGGCGACGCTTCATCCGCTTCAGGATCATGTCGTCGCCCGATTGCAGCGACAGATGCAGATGCGGCATCAGCCGCGGCTCGGTGGCAATCGTGTCGAGCAGATCGTCGTCAGCCTCGATCGAATCGATGGAGGATAGCCGCAGGCGCTTCACATCGGGCACCTGCTTGAGGATGGTCTTCACTAGCCTGCCAAGCTTTGGCGCGCCCGGAAGGTCGGCACCAAAACTGGTCATGTCGACACCGGTCAGCACGATCTCGGCATAGCCGTTTCCGGCGAGCCGCTTGACCTGCTCGACCACGGCGCCCATCGGCACCGAGCGCGAATTGCCGCGGCCATAGGGAATGATGCAGAAGGTGCAGCGGTGGTCGCAGCCGTTCTGCACCTGGACGAAGGCGCGTGCCCGCCCCTCGATGGCGTCGACCATGTGGCCTGCGGTCTCACGGACGGAAAAGATGTCGTTGACGCGCGCCTTCTCGGTGTCGTTGACGCCGAAATCCGGCAGCGCGCGATAGGAATTGGCTTTCAGCTTCTCCTCATTGCCAAGCACGAGATCGACCTCGTCCATGGCGGCGAATTTTTCAGGCTCGGTCTGCGCGGCGCAGCCGGTGACGATGATGCGCGCCTGCGGATTGTCGCGGCGCGCCTTGCGGATCGCCTGTTTGGCCTGGCGCACCGCCTCGCCGGTGACGGCGCAGGTGTTGAAGATCACGGCGCCGCCCTCCAGCGCGCCAAGACCGGCGGTTTCAGCCTCGCGCCGCATCACCTCGGATTCATAAGTGTTCAGCCGGCAGCCAAAGGTGACGACGTCGATGCCCTTGGACACCGGGCTCTTGGACAGAGCGGACATCAAGCCGCGCTTTCGGTGTCGCGGGCCCATGTTCCGGTCGACGGATCGAAGTTGCCGGAAAATTCCCATTCGGCAGCGCCGGTGAGGATGACGTGGTCGTCATCGCGCCATTCGACATGCAGCGTGCCGCCACCGGGGGTCAGCAGGCTGACGCTGCGGCCGGTCCGGTTGGTGCGGGCGGCTGCGACCACGGCGGCGCAGGAGGCCGAGCCGCAGGCCTTGGTCAGGCCGGCGCCACGCTCCCATGTGCGGATGATCATGGTTTCAGGCGAGGTGACCTGAGCGATGGTTATGTTGGCGCGCTCGGGAAACATCGGGTGGTTCTCGAGCATCGGGCCGAAACGGTCGAGTTCATAAGACCAGACGTCGTTGTCGACCCAGAAGATGGCGTGCGGATTGCCCATCGAGACAACCGAGGGCGAGTGCAGCACGGGTGCGTCGATCGGGCCGATCTGCAGCTCGATCATGCGGGTGTCGCGGAATTCCTCGGCCAGCGGGATGTCCTGCCAGCCGAAACGCGGCGTGCCCATGTCGACCGAGATCGACCCGTCGGCATGTTCGCGCGCGTTGAGGATGCCGGCAACGGTCTCGAAGGTGAAGGTCTTCTGGCCGGTCTCGGCGGCAAGCGCCTGGACAACGCAGCGCATGCCATTGCCGCAGGCCTGCGCCTTGGAGCCATCGGAATTCAGGATGTCGATGAAAAAGGCGGTGCCGGGCGTCCTGGCATCGTGGATCGCCATGATCTGGTCGAAGCTGGTCGCGGCATCGGCGTTCAGGGCGATCGCTGCCGCTGCGGTCACCCGATCGGCACGGCTACGCATGTCGGCAACGATGATCTCGTTGCCGATGCCGTTCATCTTGGCGAAAGGGGCGGTGCTGGCCATTGCTCCGAAAATTCCGTGTCCGTTTGGCGCTATATGGCGGAAACGGGCGGGAATTACCAGTGCGCAGCCGCTTGGTCACGGCGAAGGCGCCGGACTTACGTGACGGCGAAGATGCCCAGCACCACCAGCAGGAAGATGACCAGAACGATGCCGATTAGGATGCGCGCACCGGTGGCGGCGGCACCTGCCAGCGCCGGCATGCCGAGCAGGCTCGCCGCAGCCGCTACGATGAGGAGAATGATGATCCATTTGAGCATGGGAATGCCTCGCAACCGACATATTTTGAAACCGCATGAAAACGCGTCCGCCGCGCTTGGGTTCCCGTCGGGCTGCGAGGCCTGTTCGCGACGAAAACTAGCCGGCGATCTCGATATCGGTGGTGAAGGGCGCCGTCTTTTTCGAATTCTCGTCGTGCATGAGGAAGTCGCAGCGGTATTTGCCGGGCGGCACGCCGTCGAGGGAGAGGTCCAGCTTGAAGAACAGTTCGCGGTTGTGCGAGCGGGACGCGACCTGGACACGGCCGACCTTCTCGCTCGTGCCGAGCGTCTCGCCGGCTGCGGAAACCACCGTGATGTCGACGGAAAGCGCGATCATGCTGTTGCCGAGGCCGTCCGAGCCGTAGCCATAGCCAATGGGTTCCATGTACAGCACGATCTTCTCGCCGGGCTTGTAGGTGTGATTGGCGCGCTCGCTGTAGATGCCGAAACCGCTTGCGGTATCGACCTGTTTGACGTTCTGGACGGCCAGCGGCATCGCTTGCCAAAAGGCTTCCTCGGCGCTACGGAATTTGTCCAGCGCGCCGGCGCCGTCACCCGATTGCAGCAGTTTTTCGGCTTCCGCGGCGCGGTCGCTGATTTCGCCTGCGAAAGCGCACGGCGTCGAGATCGCCAGCGCCATCAGAACTGCCATGATCGATTTCATCTGCATTCCCCTTTGCCTGTCGGGCGGACCATCTGCGAAAATGACCGGGCCGTAAATGGCCAATGCAGACGTCAGCCGCGCCCGATCTCAGGCACGGTCCAGACCTCGCCGGGCCGCAAGGCGCGAAAGTGCTCGCGCGGAACACCTTGATCGTCGAGCGCCTCGGCCAATTTCCGCGCCGGCTCGTCGATCGGTTCGTCGGTGAGCTGGAAGGTGCCCCAGTGGCAGCCGGCGGCGAAAGCGGCGTTGCAAAGCGTCATGCCTTGCACGGCTTCCCTGGGGTTTTGGTGCTGCGGCGCCATGAACCAGCGCGGCTCATAAGCGCCGATCGGCAGGATGGCGAAACGGAAACCGCCATGTTTCTCAGCCATCAGCCGGTAGTTGATGCCATCGTGGAAGCCGGTGTCGCCTGCGAAATAGAGCTTGCCATCAGGCGTTTCGATGACGAAGCCGGCCCACAGCGCCATGCGCCGGTCGCGGGCGCCACGCGCCGACCAGTGATGCACCGGCTCGACATGGAGGGCGACGCCGTTACCGACCTCGACCCTGTCGCCCCAGTCATGCGCCGACAGCCGCATGCCGGGCACGGCGGCTTCGATGATGGCGTCGTTGCCGAGCGGGGCGAGCACCAGCGGGTCGTGGCTGGCCTTCAGCCGCTTCAACGTGGCGAGGTCGAGATGGTCGTAATGGTTGTGGCTGACCAGCACGAGGTCGATCGGCGGCAGGTCGGCAAAGGCGATGCCCGGCGGATTGATGCGTTTTGGCCCGGCGAAGGAAAGCGGCGACGCGCGCAGCGACCACACCGGATCGGTGAGGATGTTCAGACCGGCCGTCTGGATCAGCAAGGTGGAATGGCCGACCATCGTCACATCCAGCGCGGGGCCTTCGATCTTCGCGGTCGGTTTTGCCTGCGGAAAGGGGCTTGGATTGGTCGCCGGCCATTTCGAGCGCTTGCCATTCAACTGCCATTTCAGCAGGTCGGCGAAACGGCCAGGCGGCTGGCCGTCGGGATTGAAGAACAATGTGCCGTCGAAATGGTCGCTCGGCGGGCCGCTGTAGTAGCGATTGGCGGCTGTCTTTCTCGCGGCCAATTTTGCGGCTCCAGCAGGGTTTCGTCACCAGACATAGGGGCTACGCCGGCTCGCGCAAGCATCTGACCGCCGAATGCCAGGGCAGCACTGTGTTGACTGGGATCGTTGACTGGGGTCCTTGGGCGACGCGTGACAAGCGGCCCATGCCATCGCGATTGCGATAAATTTGCAACAAATCTTGCCGCAAACCGTATTTTAACCATATCGGGTTGAAATTTCGCCACCTTCTCCATCTTGGTGGGGGTGAGATTGTGCGGACGGCTTCCCCCCAGCCGGATCCGACGGAGGTTGGAATGACTTTTTCGAAAACCGGTCTGGTGGCCGTATCGCTGGCCGCGCTCGTTGCGAGCGGCTGTTCGACCTCACGTTTCTCGTCGATGGATGACCAGCAGCCCGCGCCGCTGGAGGCCGCGCCCGCCGGCAAGGTGACCGGCAACCAGCTGCCGCCGCCGGCATCGCCCGGCACCACTGACCCGTCGCAATTCCCGACTGCCCCGGCGAACACGCAGGTAGCCTCGCTGCCGCCGGACGGCGCGGCGCCGGCCGGCGCTTCGGACGTGACCGCCGCCAGCGTCGCCGGTGTCTGGAACGTCAGCGTTTCCGGCCAGAGCTGCAAGGTGGCGACGCCGCAGACCAAATTCGGCGCCGGCTTCCGCGCCGGGCCGCTGCATTGCCCGGCCCCGATCGACGGCATCAAGTCGTGGAACGTCGCCGGCAAGCAGCTGACGCTTTATGATGAGAGTGGCGGCGCGCTGGCGCGGCTGTATTCTTCGGGCGGCTCGAAATTCGACGGCCAGACTTCCAA
>NZ_RZRQ01000375.1:0-5326 GCF_003997785.1 Mesorhizobium sp. M7D.F.Ca.US.004.01.2.1
GAACTCGTGCACCATGACGCAGCCGGTCGCGGTCTTCAGCCGGTGATGACGCGCCTCGGTCATGAACTCGGCAGCACGGCCGATGGCGCGGCGTTCGCCGTCGCTGAGCGCCTTGACGCTCGGCGTGCGGCAGAACAATTCGAACGCCGCTCGCCCGGTCAGGCGTGGCGCGACACGCTCGGCCGCACCAAACACGCCCCGGATGACCTTCAGCCCGAATGATGCCATAGTGAGAATCCATCCATACGTTCAAGCATGAACATAATAGTTCAAAGATGAACAATAAACAAGAGCTACCTTGGGACAGCCCGCGTTTTCGCAACTGGGTCGCGGTGGCGCGCGCCTGCCATGTGCTGGAACGCACGCTGGCGGTGAAGCTCGCGCCGCTCGATTTGAAGCCGGCGCAGCTCGACGTGCTGATGAACCTCTACCGCCATCCCGGCATGTCGCAGCACGACCTTGCCCGCAAGCTGCTCGTCGGCCGTTCCAACATCACCATGCTGCTGCCGCAGCTGGAAGCGCGCGGCCTGCTGCGCCGCGAAGGCGATGAAAAGGACAAGCGAATCTTGCGGCTCGCCCTGACGGAAGCCGGCGAGGCGCTGCTGATGCAGGCGCTGAAAGTGCATATGGCGCTGATCGAGAAGGCGATGAGCCAGTCGACACCGGAACAGTGCGACATGATCGGCGATCAGATGCGCAAGATCTATGAGGTTCTGAAAGAGGCTTGAGCGCCCCTTTCAGCCCAGACCTACCACATCGTCTTCTTCGCCCGCTCCGGCCATTCCTTGTCGTAGGTCTCGCCGTCGATGGTCTTGCGGCTGGTGATTTCCAGGATCTGTCCGGGCGTCGGCAGCGACTTCGGATCGACGTGCCTTGCCGGATTCCAGAGTTCGGAGCGGACAATGGCGCGGGCGCATTGGAAATAGACCGAATCGACATCGACAACGGTCACCGAGCGCGCGGCCTTGCCGTCCACCATGAAGGAGGCACACAGCGCTGTATCCATGGTGATATGAGCACGGCCATTGACGCGCAGCGTCGTGCCGGAGCCCGGCACCAGGAACAGCAGGCCAACGCGCGGGTCGCGGATGATGTTTCTGAGCGAATCGGCGCGGTTGTTGCCGCGACGGTCCGGCATCATCAGCGTTTTCGGATCGTGAATGCGCACGAAGCCGGCGAGATCGCCGCGCGGCGAACAGTCCAGCCCCTCCGGCCCGCCGGTCGCCAGCGCGACGAAAGGCGAGGCTTCGATGAAGGCGGCATACTCTGGAATGACGTGGTCGAGTTCCTTGACCAGCGAGGCCTCGCCTGGGACGCCATAGAGCGCCTCAAGTTGCTCGACCGTGGTGATGACGGACATCTTTTTCGTCTCCAAACCTTTGCCGGCGCTACTCCAGATGTGTGACGTCTTCACGACACCAGCACGCCCAAGGCTAGCGGTCCCGGCTCAGGCCCTTTTCCGCAAGCTCGGCGAGATAGGCGTCCCAGCGCGCATCCTTCTCGTGGCCGAGCGTGTGCAGGTAATTCCAGGTGAAGATACCGGTGTCGTGGAAATCGTCGAAGGTGATGCGCACGGCGTAGTTGCCGACCGGCTCGATCTTCAGGATCGCCACATTGCGCTTGCCGGGAACCGTCACCCGCTGTTCGGGCGAATGGCCCTGCACCTCGGCCGATGGCGAGGCGACGCGCAACAGTTCCGCCGGCAGTTCGAACGGCCGATGGTCGGGAAAGGTGACGGATAGCAGTTTGCGGTCCTTCGAGACCCTGAGTTCTTTCGGTGCGGTCATGCTGTTCGATCCCGTATCATCCATCCTCCCTACGCCGCTTCGCCAAACGGGAAAAGCCTGTTTCAGGCCGACCGACATGCGATGTCGGCGCAGAGATGTTACCAAAGATCGAGAGACGGTATCTTGAATGAACGGCCGCATCGTATCACATAGCGGTATATAACGACGCCGTTCACGGTCACGGGAAGCGTTTGCATGGACATGATCGACCCTTTCGGTCGCACGATCAGCTATCTCCGCGTGTCGGTCACCGACCGCTGCGATTTCCGCTGCACCTATTGCATGGCCGAGGACATGGCCTTCCTGCCGAAGAAGGACCTGCTGTCGCTGGAAGAACTCGACCGGCTCTGCACGGTCTTCATCGGAAAGGGTGTCAGGAGATTGCGCCTCACCGGCGGTGAGCCGCTGGTGCGCAAGAACATCATGCATCTCGTGCGCCAGCTGTCGCGGCATCTCGACAGCGGCGCGCTGGAAGAACTGACGCTGACCACCAACGGCTCGCAACTGTCGCGCTTTGCCGCAGAACTCGCCGATTGCGGCGTCAGGCGCATCAACGTCTCGCTCGATACGCTCGATGCCGACAAGTTCCACAAGATCACCCGCTGGGGCCATCTCGACAAGGTCATGCAAGGCATCGACGCAGCACTTGCGGCCGGGCTGAAGGTCAAGCTCAACGCGGTCGCGCTGAAGGATTTCAACGACGCCGAGCTGCCCGAGATGATGCGCTGGGCGCACGGCCGCGGCATGGACTTGACGGCCATCGAAACCATGCCGATGGGCGAAATCGACGCCGACCGCACCGACCAGTATCTGCCGCTTTCGCTGCTGCGCGCGTCGCTGGAGCGCCAGTTCACGCTGACCGACATCCCCTTCAAGACCGGCGGCCCGGCCCGCTATGTCCATGTCGCCGAGACCGGCGGGCGGCTCGGCTTCATCACGCCGATGACGCATAATTTCTGCGAGAGCTGCAACCGCGTCCGGCTAACCTGCACCGGCACCCTATATATGTGCCTCGGCCAGGAAGACGCAGCCGACCTGCGCTCGCCCTTGCGCGCCTCCGAAGGCAACGAACTGGTCGCCGAAGCGATAGACGAAGCGATCGGCCGCAAGCCGAAAGGCCATGACTTCATCATCGACCGCCGCACCAGCCGCCCATCGGTATCGCGCCATATGAGCGTCACCGGCGGCTGACCTTCCCGCCGATCTGTCCAATTGCCGGGCGGTCATCGACTTCGGGGCAAGACATGCGGCGGCTCTTTTCAATCGGGACGTTTTTCGCTGCGCTCGCGGCCAGCACCATAATTGCCGCGCCGTTCACCTATGTGAACGAGCGCTTCGGCACCGTCTGCACCTTTCCCGACGATGTTTTCACCGAGCGCCAGCCCGAGCCCGACAATGGCGACGGACAGGTGTGGCTGAGCACCGATGGTGCCAGCCTAACATGCTCGGGTATCCTCAACATCGACGACGATGCGCCAAAAGGCTTCGTCGCGGCGGAGAAGGCCAGCAAGGAGCCAGGTTACGAGGTGACCTACAGCAAGGCCGGAAAGGACTGGGTGGTGCTTTCGGGCGTGAAGGATGGGAAGATCTTTTACCAGCGGCGCCTGTTCGGGAAAGACGGCGTCATCCGCACGGTCTGGGTCGACTATCCGCCGGCCCTGAAGTCGAAATACGATCCGCTGGTCGGCGCCATCGCTGGCAGTCTCAAGGGGCCATGACGGTTTCGGACCACACCCCAGAAAAAGTCTTGTTCGCGAACCGCAGCCGGATTTACGGCCAGCACGTTCCGGCCTAGCCTTCCCCGCGGCGGAATCTTCGCTCACAGGGGGAATACACCATGCGCAAACTCGTTCTTTCTCTTGCATTGCTTGGCCTCGCCGCCCTGCCCGCGGCGGCCCAGTCGATCGGCGGCACCTATACCGTCGCCGGCACCAACTTCGATGGATCGCCCTATGGCGGCGAGGCGACCATCGCGCTGACCAGCGGAACGACCTGCACGATCCACTGGGAGACGGGCGGCTCATCTTCCGACGGCATCTGCATGCGCAACGATGACGCCTTCTCCGCCGGCTATGTCATGGGCAAGGATATCGGCCTCGTCGTCTACAAGATGATGGACGACGGCTCGCTGCATGGTCTGTGGACGATCGCCGGCAAGGAAGGCAATGGCACCGAGGTGCTGACGCCGAAGAAGTAAGTTCTGCCGCCATTGCAGGCGATCTTCTGGGCCACAAACAAGGCTGTGGCCCAGCCCTTTGCTGTTGCGGTTTCATGCCCGGCTGTTACAGGCTTGCTGCAAAGCGGAACCGGTAATCGTCTTGCCCCTGTCTCCAAATCTTCGCGGCGCGTTGTTCATGATGGTGGCGATGGCCGGCTTCTGCCTTAACGACGCCATCACCAAATACTCGTCGCAATCGATGAACATGGCGCAGGTCATGTTGATCCGTGGGGCTTTCGCTTCGCTTTTCGTCGGCTTGCTCGCCTGGCAGCGCGGCGCGCTCTCCCGCCCGGGTTTGATGCTGCAGCCGCTGGTGGCTTTGCGCGTGATCAGCGAGGCCGGCGCCACTGTGAGTTTTCTCGTCGCCCTCGCCCATTTGCCGATCGCCAACGTTTCGGCGGTGCTGCAGGCGCTGCCGCTGGCGGTGACGATGGGGGCCGCACTTGTCTTCGGCGAGGCTGTCGGATGGCGACGTTGGCTGGCCATCGCCATCGGATTTGCCGGCGTGCTGATCATCGTGCGGCCTGGCTTCGAAGGGTTCAGCATCTATTCGCTGTCGGCGTTGGCCAGCGTCGCCTGTTGTGCGGTGCGCGATCTCGCCACCAAGCGGATTCCCAAGGCCATTCCGACATTGCTGGTGTCGACCGCGACCGCGCTTGCCATGACAATTGTCGGCGCTTCGCTGTTGTCGCCGATGGGAGGCTGGACACCGATGACGGGCAACAGCACGGCCTTGTTGGCCTTGGCTGCTGTCCTGGTGCTGATCGGCTATCAGTTCATCATCATGGCGATGCGGGCGGGCGACATCTCCTTCATCGCGCCGTTCCGCTATACGGCGCTGATCTGGTCGATTCTGCTTGGCCTGTTCATCTTCGCCGATATTCCCGATCTTCCGATGATCGTCGGCGCCACCATCATCATCGGCTCCGGCCTCTATGCGCTCTACCGCGAGCGAGTGGTCGGCCGGCGAAAGATCGTCGTCGAAAGCACGGGGCCGACCATGGTGCCCGACGGAATCTAGCCAGGTCATTTGAAGGTTCTTGTGATTTCCGGCGGCTGGCGTACAGGCTCCATGGCATGAAGCGAGACATTGCTGGGATCATTCTGGCCGGCGGCCAATCAAGACGGATGGGCGGTGGCGACAAGAGCCTGTTGCCGCTTGGCAGCGGCTGCGTGCTTGACCAGGTCGTCTCGCGCTTTGGCCGGCAGACTACCCCCCTGGCGCTCAGCGCCAATGGCGATCCGGCACGATTCTCGCGCTTTGGCCTGCCGGTGCTTGCCGACATGGTGAGCGGCTTTGCCGGGCCGCTTGCCGGAATCC
>NZ_RZRQ01000376.1:0-5290 GCF_003997785.1 Mesorhizobium sp. M7D.F.Ca.US.004.01.2.1
TCGTTGCACCATTCTTCAACGGCTCGGCCGCCTGCGGGGTCGAGGCGGCAGGTGTTGCCGGATCAGCCGCCGGCTTCGGCTTCATCGCCGCGTCGACGCCGGAGCGAACGTCGGCCGCAGCCTGTTCGAACGGATTGAGCTGCTTCCTGATCTCGGCCATCGGGCTGAGACCCCTGAGCTCGTCGACCGACTTCTTGACGTCATCGAGCTCGGCTTCCTTAAGCGCCTCGTTGAACTGTTTCTGGAAATCGGACGCCATAGCGCGCAGCTTCGCCGTCGTGCGGCCGAAGGTGCGCAGCATATTGGGCAAATCCTTGGGCCCGACGACCACGATCATGACGATCGCGATGACCAGCATTTCGGTCCAGCCGACTTCAAACATGGCACTCTGTTCCGACTAGAACCTTTGGCTCAGCTCTTGCTGGCTTTTTCCTTCGCGGCCGCAACGGTCTCGTCGGCGCGGTGTTCGACAGTGCGCTTGTCTTCGGCAACGTCGTCGTCGGCCATGCCCTTCTTGAAGCTCTTGATGCCCTTGGCCATGTCGCCCATCAGCTCGGGAATCTTGCCGCGGCCGAACACCAAAAGCACGATCACCAGCACGATCATCCAGTGCCAAATCGAAAATGAACCCATAGCAAATCTCTCTCGAATGTTTTCCCTGGCGATGATCTATGCGTTTTCGCGTTGGGATTCAAACACAACTGCGACAGAGTTTATGAAAGGGTGGCGGATGTCACGCATTTTCAACGTGATGGCCCGCTACGAATCCGCGCATCCTCGACAGATCGGCGGCCAATGCCAGTCAATCTTCCGTGACGCGCGGCGTCAACAGGCCGAGTTCCTCGAGATCGATGTCGGTCAGCGCATCCTCATCGTCGGTCAACGCATCGGGATCGGACGGCGGAACCGGAATGGCGAAATTCGACGGCATACGGCCCGAAAGCAGCCCCGCCCCCTTCAGTTCCTCCATGCCGGGAAGATCGCGGATCTCCTCCAGGGCGAAATGGTCGAGGAAGGTGTCCGTGGTGCCGTAGGTGACAGGGCGTCCCGGCGTTTTGCGCCGGCCGCGCATGCGCACCCATTCCGTTTCCAGCAACGTGTCGAGCGTACCCTTCGAGGTTTCGACGCCCCGGATATCCTCGATTTCGGCGCGCGTCACCGGCTGGTGATAGGCGATGATCGCCAGCACTTCGAGGGCCGCGCGGGAGAGCTTCCTTTGTTGGACGGTATCCCGGCTCATCAGGAAAGCGAGATCACCGGCCGTGCGGAACGCCCAGGCGTCGCCGATACGCACCAGATTGACGCCGCGCCGGGCATAGATCTGCTGCAGCTCGGCCATGGCCAAGGCAATATTGATGCCATCTGGAAGGCGGGCCGCAAGCTGCTTTTCGCTGACAGGCTCAGCGCTGGCGAACACGATCGCCTCGGCCATGCGCACGGCTTCCCCCAGATGCAGCCGCTCCGCCGGATTGTGTACCTTTTGCTCAGTCGGGTCCTGGGAAAGCGACTCCTCTTCGGCTTCATCGCCGACCTTGAATGGGATAACCGAAGCGTTGGCGCGTTCGCTCATGATGCCACCTCGACTGCCTTGATTGCCTGCGTGCGGCCGCGCAGATAGATCGGCGCGAACACTTCATCCTGCCGCATGTCCATCGTGCCCTCACGCACCAGTTCCAACGTAGCCGCAAACGAGCTGGCGATCGCCGTGCGCCGCTCCTCGGGGCTGGTCATGTACACGATCAGAAAACTTTCCAGCGTCGCCCAGTCATGCAGAGCCCCGACCAGACGGGTCAGGATATCGCGCGCATCCTTGAGCGACCAGACACCGCGCCTGGCGATCGTGACATTGTTGATCGCCTGCTTCTGCCGCTGCTGGGCGTAGGCGGTCAGGAGATCGTAGAGCGAGGCCGAATAGGCGTTGCGCTTTTCGACGATGACCATTTCCGGCATGCCGCGCGCGAACACGTCACGGCCGAGCCGGTTGCGGTTGACCAGGCGCGCCGAGGCGTCGCGCATGGCTTCCAGCCGCTTGAGCCGGAACTGCAGCACCGCCGCCAGTTCCTCGCCGCTTTCGCCCTCGTCGCCCGGCTGCTTGGGGATCAAAAGCTTCGACTTGAGGAAGGCCAGCCACGCCGCCATCACCAGATAGTCGGCGGCAAGCTCGAGCCTGAGCGCCCTCGCCGTCTCGACAAAGGTCAGATATTGCTCGACCAGCGCCAGGATCGAAATGCGCGCCAGATCGACCTTCTGGGTGCGGGCAAGATGCAGCAGAAGATCGAGCGGGCCTTCGAACCCGACTACGTCGACGACCAGCGACGGGTCGCCGGTGACCCGTGAATCGTCATTCTCGGCCCACAGACGGTCCATCGGTGCGGCCTTTGCGGCCTTGCTTTCCAATGTCTCCGCCACCGCCTGTCACTTTCCCTTTGCTATGCCACCGCATCGAAGTAGGTGGCGAATTCGGCACGAATTTCGGTTTCTTCGACCGTGTCACGGTTCTTTATATAGGCCAGCGCCCGCTTTGCGCGCTCCAGCGACGTGCCCTCAAGCCCCGTGGTGCGCGATGCGATGCCGGCCATCTCCTCGAAAACGCCGTTGCAGTGAAGGACCAGATCGCAGCCCGCCGCAAGGATCGAGGCCGCCTTTGTCGGGAAATCCCCAGAAAGTGCCTTCATCGAGGTGTCGTCGCTCATCAGCAGCCCGTCAAAGCCGATTTCGCGCCGGATGATCTCGTCGATGACCTTGCCGGAGGTGGTCGCCGGATTGTTGGGGTCAATCGCGCTATAGACGACATGCGCCGTCATTGCGATCGGCAGATGGTTGAGCTCCCTGAACGGGGCGAAATCATGCCGCTGCAGATCGCTGAGCGAGGCATTGACCACAGGCAACTCGAAATGCGTGTCGGCAAAGGCGCGTCCATGACCCGGAATATGCTTCATGACAGGCAGCACGCCGCCTGCCATCAGCCCTTCCGCGGCGGCGCGGCCAAGTTCAATCACCGGTCGTGGGTCCTTGCCATAGGCACGCGCGCCGATGACATCGCTGGCGCCTTCGATCGGCACGTCGAGCACCGGCAGGCAATCGGCGGTGATGCCGTAGCGCAGCAGGTCGAAGGCGTGCAGCCGCGCCATCAGCCAGGCCGCGCGGGCGCCGGCATCATGGTCGTCGCGCCACAGCGCGCCAAGCGCACCACCGGCCGGATAATTCGGCGCCAGCGGCGGCCGCAGGCGTTGTACACGGCCGCCTTCCTGGTCGATGAACACCAGCGCGTCCGGACGCCCGATACAGTCGCGCATCGAGGCAACCAGATCGCGGATCTGTTCGGTCTCGCCGATGTTGCGCGCAAACAGGATGAAGGCCCATGGGCATTCATTGCGATAGAAATTGATTTCTTCGCGGGTGAGCGATTTCCCGGCACAGCCGAGGATCATGGATTTTGATTCGGTCATGTCACGAGTCTAAAGCTTCGCGCGATCAAAGGGAATCATCCGGATCACAAGCGGTCGAACGCCAGATCTGCTTTCCCCATGAAAAAAGCCGGCGCGGTGACCGCGCCGGCTTTTATCGGTTGGCTCCGGCTCTAGCGCGAGACGAAACAGTTGCCGCCGGCGGCCTTGTAGCTGGTGCACAAATTGATCGCGTCGTTGCGCGACTGGGCAGGGACGCGCACGCGGTAGAACGTGCCCTTGCCGGCGATCTCGGCCTTGACGATGTTGGCGGTACGCCCGGCGAGCACGCTGCCGTAGCGGCGCTGCAGATCCTGGTAGCTGGACTGGGCGCTTTCGACCGTCGGCTGTGAAGCGATCTGCATCGACCACGAACCACCGCCGGTCGCGGTCGATGCCGGATCGATGGATGCAACCTGATCGGGCTTGACCTCGCCGACGACGTCGACCGGCTGGTCGGACGGGCGTTGCGGCGCGAGCGGAACCTTGGCCGGCGTGTTGGCCGACTGCGCCTTGGCCTCAGCCTTGGGCTTGGCCGCCGGCTTGAGGGCCGGCTCGTCGTCCGCCTGGGCGGCTGCGGGCGCCACGGTGCCGGTCTGGTCCGCATCGGCCTGCGCCGACGGGGCAACATGCTGCGGCGCCGGGTCGACCGGCTCCGTTGCGGCCACTTGCGGGGCGACGGGCGCCGGATCTTCACGCGGCACCAGCGAACCGTCCGACTTGACCACCATGGTCCTCACCTTGCGCGGCGCAACAGCCACGACATCGGCATTAGTGCCCTTGTCGGCTTCCTGCAGCACCTGCGCGATGCGATCCTCGGACTTGGGCGCGGCCGCCATGTTGTCGGCCGAAGCGTCGCCGGCCGTTGGCGCGGCATTGCCGGCCGCTGGCGCGGCGTTGCCGACATCGGTGCCAACGGCACCTGCGTTCTGGTCCGGTGAAAGATCGATGGCGCGGGCCGGATCCTTCGCCTGGACGTCCACCGGCTCTTCGGTGTTGGTGACCAGTTTTTCCTGGATCGGCTCGGCGGGCTTGGCGCCTCTGACCGCGTCGTAGACCTTGTTGTCCTGGTTCGGCACCACGGCGCCGCCCGGATTTTCCGGCTTGACCTTGATCGGCGCGTTGTCGGCCTTGACGATCACGGGCGCATCGCTGCCGCCCTTGCCGCCGAACGACAGCGCAAAGGCACCGAGGCCGCCTGCGACCGCCACCGCGCCGACAATCGCGGCGATGAACAGGCCACGTCCGCGCGAAGGCCTCGCGGCCTCGCGCTCGCCGAGCCCCGGAACAGCCATCGCCTCGTCGAGTTCGGGATCGTAGTCCAGTTCATCGACGGTGAAATCATCCGCCTGTGAAACCGGCTGGCTGCCGGGCAGACTGTCGAGATCGAATCCATCGGAGGCATCGGCATAACCCGTGGGCGCCGCCGCGCGGGCAGACATGTCCATCGGCCGCGCCGCATATGTCCGCGCTTCCGGCTCATAACCCGGCTTGATCCCGTCATAGCCCGGCTTGACGCTGTCGTAGCCAGTGCTGACGCTGTCATAGCCCGGCTTGAAGCCCGTGGCGTAGGAGTCATCATCGTAAGATGCGCCGGCAACGCTGCCTGCGGGAGCGGCAGCGACCTCCACCGCGTTCATCTCGGAGAGAAGGCTGGAGAACTCGGCGTCGAGATCGTCATAGCCAGACGTCGCCGGCTGATCTTCCTCGAAGTGCAGTTCCGGAATATCGAGATCGTCCGCCAGCGCAACGACACGCTCGGGCACATCGACGGTCTCGACATCGGGCATGTCTTCGTAACGCGCGGGCTGGCGGGATTGCGGCGCCGATACAGGGGCTGCGGG
>NZ_RZRQ01000377.1:0-5251 GCF_003997785.1 Mesorhizobium sp. M7D.F.Ca.US.004.01.2.1
GGCTCACTGAGCATCCTCAGCGCCAGCCGACCGCCGCTCTTGGCGTCGATGGCAGCCAGCTGCCGCGCCGCCACTGTCGGCTCGATCACGCCCGCCCAGTGGGTAAGGACGACTTCCAGCGACGAGGTGCTATCCAGCACCTGGGTGGCAAGATCCATGTTGGTCAGCAACCCGGCCGAATCGTCGACGACGATCTTGCGGAAGCCGCCGTCCTCGATCAGCCCGAGCTTGGTCGCGGTATCGGCAAAGTCGTAGAAAAAGGGAACTGCGGCGTCGGCGGTCTTGCCGGGGACATGCGTGAACTCGATCGGCATTGCCATCTCCTCCGTTGTGTCGGGCGCGCGAAAGCGCACCGAGGATTCGGTTCATTCAACTCCGATTGCCTGCAAGCGGTGGGGCAGCAGCTAACCCCGGTCGATCTGACGACTCAGGGAATAAGACCCAGAACAACGGCCCCGGTGAACACAAACGCAAGGGCAAAGACGAGATAGGCGAAGGCACCGGCATAGGCCGGCCGAAAGGCCTGGGCACTGGCCAGCCTCTGGCCGTTGCGATCCGTCTGGGCGTTCTGGATATAGGACATATCGGCCTCCGTCTCGCCTGTTAATCTATAAAACTTGTAGACTTTGTCGATTGCTATTTTCGGGCGATAGGTAGAATAATTTTCTCTTGGATAGCTACAAATTGGTGGCTACTTGCTGAGAGCGCCCATCTGAGCGAGCGATCGACATGGGATGCCCGCTTTGCGTCGGCCCCTGAAGAGCCCGATGGCGTTGTCCCCGCTGCACCCAATTCGTGGATTGGCCGCCCGGCGCGGGCGCGGTAGCATCGCCGAACCAGCAAAGCGAAATCGTCAAACAGGGGGCAGAAAAATGGGCACGAGACTGGCCGGCAAGGTCGCTATCATTTCGGGCGGCGCGACGGGTATGGGTGGGGCGGCCTCGGAGCTGTTCGCCGCTGAAGGCGCCAAGGTGGCGATCGTCGACCGCAACGGCGAGGCCGCCGCCGCAACCGCAGCGACAATCAGGACACGCGGCCATGTCGCCGAGCATTTTGTCGCCGACGTCTCCGACGAAGCCCAGGTCGAAGCGGCAGTGAAAGGGGCGGCGGAAAAGCTCGGCCCGGTCACCGTGCTGTTCAACCACGCCGGCACCATCGTCATCAAACCTTTCCTGGAGACGACGGTCCAGGAATGGGACTGGCTGCATGCCGTCAATGTGCGCTCGATGTTCCTGATGACGCGCGCCGTGCTGCCCGGCATGATCGCGGCGGGCGGCGGCTCGATCGTCTGCACCTCGTCGATCTCGGCGGTGGCGGCGACTCCCAACGAAGTGCTCTACGACACCACCAAGGGCGCCTGCCACATGTTCGCGCGCGCCATCGCGGTCGAGTTCCGCGACCGCAACATCCGCTGCAACGCGGTCTGCCCCGGCTTCATCCGCACGCCGCATGGCCTGCGTGAGGTCGCCGATCTCGGCAGACTCGGCGTCGACGTCTCAGACGCAGCGCTGGCCGCGCAGCAAGGCCGCATCGGCGAGCCGGAAGAGGTGGCAAGGGCCGCGCTGTATCTGGCCAGCGACGAGTCGAGCTTCGTCAACGGCACGCATCTGTTCGTCGACAACGGCTTTACCGCGATGTGAGCAGCGGGACGCTGACAGCCGCCAGAGCTGTTAGCGCTCCTCGCGCCGAAACGGCTTGAGCAGCGCCGAGGGCGCCACCGCGTTGCGCGACATCACCGCCATGGCGACGATGGTAAAGATGAAGGGCAGCATCAGGAATGCCTCGTAGGGGATGTGCCCGAGGCCGCTGGCCTGCATGCGCAGCTGCAAGGCATCGACGAAGGCGAACAGCAGTGCCGCCCCCGCCGAGCGCCACGGATCCCAGCGGCCGAAGACCACAAGCGCAATTGCTACCCAACCTCGCCCCGACACGACGCCGAAGGTGAAAGCGTTGAACTGCGCCATCGACAGGAAGGCGCCGGCCAGCCCCATCAGCGCACCGCCGAGGACAACCGCCTGGAAGCGTGTGGCGATGACACTGACGCCGGCCGAATCGGCGGCGCGTGGGTTTTCGCCGACCATGCGCACCGACAGGCCCCATGGCGTGCGGTACAGCACGAAGGCAGCCAGCGGAATGGCCAGGATCGCCATATAAACCAGCGCAAACTGGTTGAACACCGCCGGCCCGAGCACCGGAATGTCGGAGAGGACCGGGATCGGCAGTGTCTGAAAACCCTTGATGTTGGGCGGCACCGACTGCTGGCCGAAGATCAGCCGGTAGAGGAAATAGGCGAGGCCCGACGAGAACAATGTCACGCCGATGCCGCAGACATGCTGGCTGAGGCCGAGCACCACCGTGAACAGCGCGTGCAGCGCGCCCATCAGCATGCCGGTCAGCACAGCCGCCAGCACGCCGAGCCACAGGCTGCCGCTGAGGCTGGCGGCAGTGAAGCCGGTCATCGCCGACAACAGCATGATGCCTTCGATGCCGAGATTGAGCACGCCGGCCCGCTCGGAGAACATTTCGCCGAGCGTCGCAAAAGCCAGCGGCGTGGCGATGCGGATGATCGCGGCGAGGAAGCCTACCTGAAAGATCTGTTCGAACACTGCGCTCATCAGGCAGCCCCGACGCGGCGGATGCGATAGGCGGTGAACAGCAGCGCCACCAGCATGGCAAGCAATGCGGTGCCCTGGATGACGTCACTGAGGAAGGCCGGCACGCCGGTCGCCCGCGACATCGCCTCGGCGCCAGTCATCACGGCGGCAAGGAAGATCGCCGCCGGCACGACGCCAAGCGGGTTGAGCCGCGCCAGCATGGCAACGACGATGCCGGAATAGCCGTAGCCCGGCGAGATATCGCTCATCACCTGGAAATGCACGCCGCCGACCTCGCCGACACCGGCCAACCCAGCCAGCGCGCCGGACAGCAGCGCCGTCGAGATCAGCACGCGCTCGACATGGATGCCGCCATATCTGGCGGCTTCCGGGTTTTCGCCGGTGACCCTGATGCGGAAGCCGAGCGTCGTGCGCACGATCAGGAACCAGATCAACGGTGCCGCAATCAGTGCCACGACGACGCCGAGATGCAGCCGCGTGCCTTCGAGCAGCACCGGGAAATTGGCCGAATCCTCGATCGGCGGCGAGATCGGATAGCCGCTGAAACTGTCTTTCCACGGCCCCTCGATCAGGGCCATCAGCGCGTAGTAGATGACCGAGTTGAGCAACAGCGAACTGACGACATCGTCGACCTTGAATTTTACTCTGAGCGTCGCCGGCACCAGCGCGACCGCGGCTCCCGCGGCGGCACCCGCCAACGCCATCAACACCATGGCGAGCGGCCCCGGCATCGGAATGGCGCCGACAAAGCAACTGGCCACCGCGCCGGCCAGCAACTGACCCTCGGCGCCGATGTTCCAGAATTTGGCTCGGAAGGCGACCGCTACCGCCAGCCCGGTGAAGATCATCGGCGCCGCGCGCACCATCGTTTCGGTGATCGCATAGCTGTCGCCGAGCGAGGCCGTGAACATCACGCCGTAGGCTTCAAGCACGCCGGCGCCTGCCAGCGCGATCAGGCCGCTGCACAAGATGAGCGTTGCTCCGATCGCCAGCAGCGGCAAAGCCAGATTGAACCAGGCGGGCGTTGACGTGCGGACTTCCAGGCGAAACATCAGCTGTGACCCTCCGCGCCGGTCATCATCAGGCCCAGCCGGGCGACCGTCGCATCGGCGCTGTCGAGCGTGCCGACGATGCGGCCCTCATACATCACCGCGATGCGGTCGCAGAGCACCAGCAGCTCTTCGAGATCCTCGCCGATGACGATGATGCCGCAGCCCTTGGCCCGCATGTCGAGGAACTTTTCGTGGATGAAGCGCGCAGCGCCGATATCGAGCCCGCGCGTCGGCTGCGAGACAACAAGCACCTTCGGATCGAAGGCGAGTTCGCGCGCCAAAAGCGCCTTCTGCAGATTGCCGCCGGACAGCGCCCCGGCGCGTGTCATCGGCCCGGGGCACCTGATATCATAGGCGTTGATCTGCGCCTCGGCAAAGGCGCGGATCGCATCCGGCTTGAGCAAGCCACCGCTGCTGAAAGCGGCGGTACCGATGCGCGGCAACACCATCGAATCGGCGAGTGGCAGGTTGGTCACCAACCCGGTCGTCATGCGGTCTTCCGGGATGCGGCCAAGACCGAGCGCCTGCACCTCGCGCGGCGAAAACCGCGAGACCTTGCTGCCGGCGATCGTCATCTGACCGGCATCGGGCACGCGTGTCCCGGAGATCACCTCCGCCAGCGCCCGCTGGCCATTGCCCGACACGCCGGCAATGCCGAGGATCTCGCCGGCACGGACGGCAAGCGATACGTCGCGCAGCGGCGTGCCCGAGTGCTTTGAGGTCGAAATGCCGTCGAGGGTCAGCACCGCGGCACCGGGCGTCGACGGTCCCCTCGCCGGCGGCACGATCTCATGGCCGCACATCAGTGTTGCCATCTCCGAGGATGTCGTGTTGGCCGGGTCATCGACGCGGCCGGCAACGCGGCCATGCCGCAGCACCGTGCAGCGATGCGTCAGCGCCCGCACCTCGTTGAGTTTGTGCGAGATGAAGATGATGCCGAGGCCTTGTGCGGCCATCGAGCGCAACGCCGAAAACAGTCCGTCGACCTCGCTCGGCGCCAGCACCGCCGTCGGCTCGTCGAGGATCAAGAGCCTCGCACCGCGAAACAGCGCCTTGACGATTTCGAGCCGCTGCTGCTCGCCGACCGACAGCGCCGAGACCGGCAGGTTCGGGTCAAGCGTCAGCCCATGCTGGCGGCCTATCTCGGCGAGCCGCGCCAGCCCACCGGCGCGGTCGATCCGGCCTGTCTTGCCGGGAATGCCTATCAAAAGGTTTTCCAGCACAGTGAGCCGCGGCGCGAGGTGAAAATGCTGGTGCACCATGCCGATGCCGGCGGCCAGCGCATCGGCCGAACTGGTGATCCTGACCGGTTGGCCCTGGATGAGGATTTCACCCGCGTCCGGCGCATAGGCGCCGAACAGCACATTCATCAGCGTCGTCTTGCCGGCGCCGTTCTCGCCCAGCAGCCCGAGGATTTCTCCGGGCGCCACGCTGAGATCGACAGCCTCGTTCGCCTTGACGGCGCCGAACCGTTTGGTGATGCCGCGCATTTCGATGAGGGGGGCGGGCAAGGGCAAGGCAGGGTCCTGGTGGGGTTGGAGCGGCTCCTCACCCTCCCCCTTGTGGGGAGGGTCGGCTTACGAT
>NZ_RZRQ01000378.1:0-5240 GCF_003997785.1 Mesorhizobium sp. M7D.F.Ca.US.004.01.2.1
GCGGCCACCCTTGCCCACCCCGGCAATGCCCATCTCAGCGATCGCGCCTCTGTGCTCGTCGCCGATGTCACCGTATCGGGCCGGGCGCGGGCGGCCGCCGGCCTCGCCGACAATGATTTCGACTTCGTCATCATGAACCCGCCTTTCAACCCCGCACGGGACCGCGCCACGCCCGATCGCCTCAGAAAAGAAGCCCATGTCATGGAGGACGGGTTGTTCGAGAGCTGGATTCGCAGTGCGGCAGCGGTCGTCAGGCCGCGCGGCGGGCTTGCCGTGATCGCCCGCCCCGAACAGCTCGGCGCCATTCTCGATGCGATCGCAGGGCGCTTCGGCGATGCCGAGATGCTTGCCGTCCACCCTCGCCCCGACGCAGCGGCGATCCGCACTGTCGTCAGGGCAGCGCTCGGGGCGCGGGGAAAGCTTGCCATCCGCCCTCCTTTGATGCTTCACGCGCAATCAGGCAACGGCCCCGATGAGCGCAGCGAAATGATCACCAACGGCCTCGCCTCGCTGTTCGGAGATTGAGCTATTCTGCCCGGCCACATTGCCGTTGGCCGGGAAATCCCTACATGCCTGCAACCCACCGACCGGAGACCGCGCCCTCGTGAAACGACTTATCAACCGCCTGCTGCCGAAATCCTGGCGCTCCACCGTCGTCACCATTCCGGTCATCCGGCTGCACGGCACCATCATGGCCGGCGGTGGCCAGTTCCGACCGAGCCTGTCGCTGGCCTCCACCGCCGGCCTCATCGAGAAGGCGTTCTCCTACGACGCGCCGGCGGTCGCCATCTCGATCAATTCGCCGGGCGGCTCGCCGGTGCAGTCGCGGCTGATCTTCAAGCGCATCCGCGACCTGGCGATGGAAAAGAACAAAAAGGTGCTGGTCTTCGTCGAGGACGTCGCGGCGTCGGGCGGCTACATGATCGCGGTCGCCGGCGACGAGATCTTCGCCGATCCGTCCTCTATTGTCGGTTCGATCGGCGTGGTGTCGGCCTCGTTCGGCTTTCCGGAACTGATGAAGAAGATCGGTGTCGAGCGCCGTGTCCACACTGCCGGCCAGAACAAGGCGGTGCTCGATCCCTTCAAGCCCGAGAAGAAGGAAGACGTCGAACGCCTGAAGGCACTGCAGCTTGAGGTGCACGGCACGTTCATCGATCTCGTCAAGGAGCGGCGCGGCACGAAACTGAAAGATGATCCGGACCTGTTCACCGGCCTGTTCTGGACCGGTATCAAGGGCCTCGAACTCGGCCTGGTCGATGCGCTCGGCGATATGCGCACGGTGCTGAAGACCCGTTTCGGGGCAAAAACCCAGCTTAGGCTGATCACGGCGCCGCGCGGTTTCCTCAGCCGCTTCGGCCTGTTCGGTTCGAGCAAGGGCTTCTCGGTGCCCGATATCGCAGCCGCTGCCGCTAGCGGCGTGATCGATGCGGCGGAAGAGCGCGCGTTGTGGGCACGCTTCGGGCTTTGAAAACCCGGCAAAACCGTCTAGCATGAGAGTTAGAAATCTCATGCATGTCGTTACCCAAACCGGATCCACTTTTGGGCGACATGCATCAACCGACCCGACCGGCCGCCTTCGCCGGCCCAGCGTGGGAGGAGTTTTGGTATGCCGCAGATCATTTTCTTCACCGTCGTTGGCGTCGCCGCCTATTTCGGCTACCGCACCTTCATTAGGGAAGCTGAGCGCGTGACCGCCAAGGTGCGGCGCACCGAAAAGCAGGCGGCCAACGGCGCGATCGGAACGCTGGTCAAGGATCCGAAGACCGGCGAATACCGGCTGGCCAAGGACTGAGCATCATTTCGCATACCATTGTGGACACCGACATCGGGTCGCGTAGCTGGCACGCGCACGCCAAGATCAATCTTGCGCTGCATGTCACCGGCAGGCGCCCCGACGGCTATCATCTGATCGAGAGCCTGGCGGTGTTCACACGGTTTGGCGACAGGGTCGAAATCGTGCTCGCCGACAGCGATGAGTTTGCCATGTCCGGCCGTTACGCCCCGGCCGTTCCTGTCGACGCCAGCAATCTGGTGCTCAGGGCGCGCGATGCCCTGCGACAAGCGGTCGGGCACGAGAGAACACCGCCGGTCGCCATTCGGCTCGAAAAGAACCTGCCGGTCGCCTCCGGCGTCGGCGGCGGTTCGAGCGACGCGGCGACCGTGCTGCGCGGACTGGTGGAGACATGGGCCCTGGACATCGATGGCGCCGAGCTGGCGCGGATCGGCCTCTCGCTTGGCGCCGATGTGCCGATGTGCCTGGCGGCCAGGCCTCTGGTCGCGCGCGGCATTGGGGACGAGCTGTCGATGGTGCCGGATTTTTCGACGCTTGGATTGGTGCTGGTCAATCCAGGCACGCCGGTCTCGACGGCCGAGGTGTTTGCAGCGCTTGCCCATCGCGACAACGCAGCACTGCCGCCGCTGCCGCGCAGCATCGATTTTCACAGCCTGCGCAACTGGCTGGAGATCACCCGCAACGATCTCGAGCCCGCAGCGCTGGCGATGCAGCCCGCCATCGGCAGGGCGCTTTCGTGGCTGAACAAGGCTGGATCGGGTTTTTCACGGATGTCGGGGTCCGGCGCCACCTGCTTCGGCCTGTTCGAGACCGGCAATGTCGCCAAGCGGGCCGCTGCCGAGATCCGCGGCCGCCAGCCCGACTGGTTCGTCGCCGCGACGCGCAGCATCGCATCAGAGGGCGCTGATGGCCAGAATTGACGAGAGCCGTTCCTTCGTTCCCGTGCGCATAGCGGTGCTGACCGTTTCGGACACACGCAGCCTCGCCGACGACAAATCCGGCCAGACGCTGGCCGACCGCATCACCGAGGCCGGCCATATCCTGGCTGCCCGCGATATCGTCACCGACGATCGCGAGAAAATCCGCGACACGGTTCTGGCGTGGTCACGGGACAAGGATATCGATGTCGTGATCACCACCGGCGGCACCGGCTTCACCGGCCGTGACGTGACGCCGGACGCGCTGGAGCCGATCTTCGAAAAGCGCATGGACGGCTTTTCGGAGGTGTTCCACCGCATCTCCTACGACAAGATCGGCACCTCGACGATCCAGAGCCGGGCGACCGGCGGCGTCGTCAACGCCACCTTCGTCTTCGTGCTGCCGGGTTCGCCAGGCGCCTGCAAGGACGCGTGGGACGGCATCCTGAAGGCGCAGCTCGACTACCGACACATGCCGTGCAACTTCGTCGAGATCATGCCGCGCCTGGACGAGCATTTGCGGCGCGGAAAATCGGCTCCGTAAAAGCCGAGGCAAAGCGCCGGTTCCACGCCACGTTTGCCAGGTAAAACAGCACCGGCGCCTTCGAAACCCCATTCCAAACCTGCCCCGAAAAAGTACTCTGCCTGAAGGCGATCATCGCCGACACGACAAGGCAGATACGATGACCGTGCATACTGGCGGATGCCATTGCAGCAACATTCGCCTTGGATTTTCAACCGAGCTCGACCCCTCGCAAATCGAAGTTCGCGCCTGCCAGTGCTCGTTCTGTGTCAGACATGGTTCGCGCGCCGTTGCCGATCCGGACGGCAGACTGATCATCTCGGTCAAGGACGAGGCGCGATTGCGGAGATATCAATTCGGGTTGAGGACGGCCGACTATTTGATCTGCCGCGAGTGCGGCGTCTATGTCGCCGCAATCGACGGAAAGGACGATGCAATCTCCAGAGATGACGATGCAAGGGCAATCGTCATCATCAACGCCCTGAACGACCGGGAGCGGTTCAATCGGGAGCCGGTTCGTGTTGACTTTGACGCCGAAAGCAAAGCGCAGCGCCAAGCCAGGCGTCGCGCTCGCTGGATGCCTGTCGAGTTGGAGCTTCGGATAGTTCCTTCAGCGGATGACCGGCTCGCCATGGAATCGCCGGCGCGACGGCGGCGATACGCCGAAGCCGACTTCCATCATCAGCCGCGGCGTGCGCGCCGGCACGGTGCCCATGTGGAAGCCGAACGGATCCTCGACGAAGCCGAGGCCTGCTTCTCCAGTCAATGTCACCGGGCTCTGCTCACCATAGACATCCAGAACCTCTTGCGCGGGATGGCCAACCAAGAGGGTGAGGTGATGCTTGAGGCTGCGGCGCTTGTGACTGCCTTTGACATAGACATGCGGGCCGGTGTCCGCATCGACCGGCTTGAGATAGAAAAAGAATTTCAGCATGCGCCAGTCGTCGAGGTCGAAATGATACTTGCCGAGCGAGGCGAGATTCTTGTCGGCATCCGAAGCGGCGCCCGTCGGGAAACTCCACCACACCCGCGTCGTGATCAGTTTGGCCTGGCCGCCGAGATAGTGCGCGGCAATGTCCAGAAGCAGCGGATCGCGCTGGATGGCGAGTGCCGCCTGGCAGTCGAGTATGCGCTCGAAAAAATGCCCACTGAGCAGCGAGCGGCCGAAGCGCTTTTCAGCCTCGGCATGTTCGCCCGGCATGAATTCGAGACGGCGGTCGAAATTGCCGAAGCAAGGCGTGCGCCCGGCGAAGTCTGCGATCTCCTCATGGATATCAGGCGGTAGGACCAGGCCCGAAAACAGCCCGTCGGAGCGCAGCGCTTCGACCACGGCTTCCCGTTCGACGCCGGCAAACATCGTGTCCACCGCATTGACGACCGGCTGAGCGCGTTTTGCGCCCAGCCAATGCATGCGGCGTCCAGGCATGGTGCGCGCCAGCATGAACATCGGCAGCCAGGCTGGGTTTTCGCGAAGATCCTTGAGATAGGTCGGAATGCGCACCGCGATGCGCCGCAGCAGGCTGCCGTTGCGCGCAATGGCCTCGAGACTGGCCGCACCGGAATTGTCGGGGGATGAAAGATGCATCGGGTCCTCGGCTATGAGAGCGCCACCGATGCCGCATCGGTGCTCGCCACTCGGCGTGACCCAAACCCATTCACCCGCCGAAATTAGAACTAACCCCGCGTCAGATTTTGTGCAATGCACAATGGAGAGAGCAGCTGCAAAAAATCATGTCGGGGAGCGATGCTTCTGCTTTACCGGCGCTACCCAGATTTCGGCGTCGAGCCGCTTTGTCGCGAGGCCGCGGGCGATGGCCTCGGCGCTGCCGGCACTCTTGGCCGAGGCGGCGGCCTGACGCTTGCTGATCAGCAATCCGTCGGCCAAGGCACGGTTTCCCGAAAAGACACGCGCCAGGAACGGCATACGGCTGCCGCGCGCCCGCGAAAACCGTGCCGCCATGGTTTGCCTGGCCGTATGGTCAACGACCGCATCGATCCAGCCCTCAAC
>NZ_RZRQ01000379.1:0-5198 GCF_003997785.1 Mesorhizobium sp. M7D.F.Ca.US.004.01.2.1
TCTTGACCCAGCCCTGGAAGAGCTTCTTGTTGGCGGCGCCATGCTTCTCGTCATTGGCGAGGAGATGCATGAGGTCGATCGTGTTGGCGAGGTTGCGCTCATAGTCGGCCTCGGCCGCCGAAATCACCGCCGGGGTGATGAAGTCATGGTTGGCGGCGGCGATCTGCATCAGGAAGCCGGAGCGGAACACTTCGCCCACCAGCGGCTCGAAGACGATGTTGATGGCGAAGTACTGCTCGAGATAGTCGGTCGCGCCCATGATGGTCTCGACCGCTTCGCGCGTGCCTTGCCAGTTCTTGTCCTCGAGCCAGGCCTTCTTGCCGAGCTCGTCGTCCCAGTCGGGAAGGTCCATGCCGATCTCGGCAAGGTAGAGCGTGATGTCCTGGGCAAGCCGCAGCTTGTAGGACGAATTGGTCAGCGTCGCGTTGTTGATCATCTGGGTGTAGCCGTAACGCTGCGCCTGCATCAGCGAGGTGCCGAGTCCGAATTCGGCGTGTTTCCAGGCGCCGAGCTGCGTCTGCAGTATCTTGACCCAGGCCTTGTCGAAGGTCTTCGGGGTGCCCGACTTGCGCGCGTTGTTGATGACGCTCTGCACCATCGTCTCGATCTTCGACTGGCGCTGGTAGTGCGTACGCTCCCACTCCTGGTCGGGAGCGCGGAAGGCATGCCAGTTGGAGCTCTGCGCGGCGGTGTTCTGCTTGACATAGGCGCCCTTGCCGTCGGCAAAGGAGATGATCCAGTCCTGGATCAGGTAGCGTTCCGGGTCGGGCTGGACGTCGACCGTCATGTCCTCGTAGTGTGTGGCGCGCTGGCCTTTCGGGTCGAAATACCGGTATTTCCGGCTGTCGGAGTCGGCGAAGATTGCCGCGCCGGCGGCTCCTGATCCGACTGAACTCGAGGTTGCAGGCATAGTCTCTCTCCCTTGTTGCAGTTGTGGTTGGCTGTGCGTGGCCGCCCTCAACGGGCCGGCGTTGCACCTGCCGATGTGGTGAACTTGTCGAAGAAGATCCGCTCCGTTTCGAAGCCGTTCATGAACAGCACCGGCTGCAGCGCATCGATCATCGGCGGCGGGCCACAGGCATGGACATCGCCCTGCCCGTCGACCGCCAGTTGCTTGAGCACGGCGTCGACACTCTGGTGCACGAAGCCACGTTCGCCTTGCCATTCGGCGTCGTCGTTCGCGTGCGACAGCACGGGAATGAAGGTGACGTCGGAATGATTGCCGACCAGCTCGGCGATCCTGTCGAGATAGAACAGGTCGTTGCGGGTGCGGGCGCCGTAGAAGAAATAGACCGGACGTTTCTCGCCGCTCTTCAGGTGATCGTTGAGGATCGACCAGACCGGCGACATGCCCGAGCCGGCGCCGACCAGGATCAGGGGTCCTTGCCGTTCGTCGCGGCGGAAGCAGGTTCCGTAGGGTCCGACGACGGTGACTTCGGCTCCGGCCCTGATGCCTCCGGAATCGAGTTCTCCCGAGAACTTTCCCTCAGGGTATTTTTTGATGATGAAGGAGAGTTTTTGGGTTTGGTCCGGCGTATTTGCCATGGAGAACGAGCGCGTAATCGTCTCCCCTTTTTGCGTGGTAACCGTGATGTCGACATATTGCCCCGCCCAGAACTTCATTGGGGAGCCGAGTTCGATCTCGATGCCGCGAATGTCGTGGGTCAGCTGCTCGATGCGAGCAATCCGGCCCTTGTACGTCTTCACGGCGATCGCTTTCGCCAAAATCTCCTCGTCGTAGTTGAGAAGCTCGACTTCCAGGTCGGAGAAGGCGATGCAGCGGCACAACAGCACGTGCCCGCTCTCCTTCTCCATGTCGTTCAGAGCGAAGGTCGAGTATTTCAGCATGTCGACTTCGCCTTCGAGCAACACGCTTTTGCAGGCCGAGCATTGCCCTTCCTTGCAGCCGTGCGGCAGGGCGATGCCCTGGCGGAACGCGGCGTTGAGCACCGTTTCGCCATGCTCGACGTCGAATTCGACGCCGACCGGGCTGAGCCTGACCGTGTGGGTTTCCGACATACGGACCTCCAGTGAAAGGATGGGCGGGACGAACCCGCCCCCCTTTGGCCTGATCAGTTGCAGGGGTTGATGGTGAAGCCCTTGGCGTACTCCGCCAGGTGCTTCTCGCGGTCCGCGGGCGACATGGCACGCAGCGCGTTGAGCGGCGATCCGAGCGTGTTGCCGCGCACGTCGTCGAGCGTCCACATCTCCTTGTCGTCGAAGCGCAGATGCGGCTGCGGAACCAGCGTCTTGCCGTCGGAACGGACGAAGTTCAGGTCCTTGATCGCATCGGCCAGATCCCAGCCGTCATAGAGCGTCTCCCACTCGCGCTTGCCGCTGAAGCGGCCCATCGCGGGCGTCGGCCGGCCCTGATACTCGTCGGCGAAGGCGACCGTTGCGGTCCACTTGTCGAGTTCGTGGGCGAAGGTATGGAGTTGACCGTCGATCTCGCCGACCACCATGTCCTCGCGGATCAGGCAGGGAACGAGGCAGGACCAGCAGCGGTGCGGGTAGACGTAGCCGACGTCGCTGTTGAACAGCAGCACCTTCTCGCCCTTGTGGCTGAGCTTGGCATACCATTTCCAGAAGTCGCCGAACTCGGCATACCAGCCTGGATATTTGTGCTCGAACCACTCGAAGTCCTTGTCAGTCTGGGCTTCGATGCGCCAGAAGTTGACCGGCCAGCCGACCGCGAAGAACTGCCCGACCTTGTGGACGTAGTTCTTCTTGGTGATGCGTTCCCAGGCCGCCTGGACGTCGTCGTGATGGACCTTGATGCCGTATTTTTCGAGCGGCAGCATGTACGTGCGATAATAGTCCTCATAGATCCAGCGGTGCCACATTTCCGCGTAGGACTCCTTGTTCTTGTCGCGGTTGGTGGTGCCGTATTCGATGAAGGTGCCGATGGCGGCATCGACGATGGCGTGGTTCTGCCAGAAGGCGTAGCGCAGGTCGCGCTCGAGCAAGAGGTGGTTCTCCGGCTCCTTGAGCGCCGCCATCAGCAGCGAGTGGCCATTGCCGATATGCCGGCTCTCGTCGGACTGCACCGACAGGAACACCGTCGGCAACGCGTAGTCGCCGTTGCGGGCGGCCTCCGAAGGCATGGCGACGAACAGCGTGTTGGTGAAGGCGGTTTCGGCCACGACGGTCAGGTACATGCAGGCGGCGGTCATCGTGTCGCCGGTGATGAAGCCTTCGGCGAACTGCCGGCCGATGGTGGTGGCGTAGCACTTTCCGAAGGCTTCCTCGGTGATATCGAAGCCGGCCGGATCGATGTAGTTCTCCATGTACCATTTCTTCAAATTCATCTGGATCGTCGAGTGACGAAACTCGTCGATCATCTGCATGGTGAAGCCGGTTCTGAGTTCCTCACCAGGCGCGATGCGGGCAACCATCGCCATCGAGCGGGCAGCAGAGATTTCCGGGAAGGGAATGATGGCCAGGAAGAGCTTCATCCACTCGACCCAGCGCGGCTCGACGTTGCGGAACATGTCGCCGCGCAGCGCCGCATCGAGCGCGCCGTAGACGCGGTTGTCCTTTTCTTCCTGCATCGGGAAATACGACCGCAGGACCTGCTTCATCGGGTCGCGCGGCGTCTTGTTGATCTTGTAGTCGGTCGGAAACGTCATCGCTTCCTGGACGTAGGAAGGATTCCAGCCGAGATCGGCAATCTTCTTGGTTGCCTCGCCGACGGAGATTCCGCGTTGCGAGGTAATCTTGTTGAGCGTCAGAGACGTCATGGTCATAAGCCTCCACCAGGTTTGAGCCGCAGGTCCCTTGACCCCGGCATGAAGCGGCACACAGCACCGCCAGTGAGAGTGCGAGCGGCACGACAAAGGGTTGCGCATCGAAGCGCGACTCATGGTCCGGCCGTTCAAGTGGATCGCGGCAAAGGTTTTCGAGGTGTTTTGGCAGAGACCCGCGGCGCCAACCGCATGTGCGATGGGCGTATCGAAGCGGTCTCTGCTCCCTCCGTTCCTTCGTTCTTTTGGCACCGCGTCAAAAGCGCGATGGGCTTCTTGTGGAAAGGTACAAAGCAAGCGGCGTGCCAATTTGAAAATAGCACTCATGGCCGGGGCTCAAAACAAAATCGCTGATCTTACAACACATGAGAATACGGCCAACTGTAACGTTCTTTTACAGTCGTAACGTACGCCTGTAATATTTATCGTCTATTCGCAATCGCAATATGTTTAGTTAGCACTCGCAGCAAATACGAAACAAAAATCATCTATTCAATTCTACGTCTTTCTCTACTATTTGAAGGCGAAGCCCATGGACGGGCTTCGCGCTGGAGAGAGACAATGCCGAGCGATAGAGACAGGAGTGGGCCGCCTGGGCCAATGTCCAGCCAGGCCGACGGCGTCACCGGCGATCTTGTCAGGCTGATGCCTCGCGATCTGGTCTTTGTCATGCGCTTCATGGGCGAGAGCCAACATCGCCTGCAGAGCCACTTCCAGGACTTCATCCGGGCCGAGCTTGCCGCCGGCGGCGTCACAACGGAAACGCATCCGATGATCCACCTGTTCATCGAAAACCACGCGATCCTGTTGCGGGACTTCGTGTTTTCCGGCGTTTCGCTGTCACGCCAGTTCCGCGTCGACGAGATCGAGCGCCTGACCGGCGATACGACATCGATGATCCGCGTCGACATCTGGGATCAGCTCAAGAGCCATATCGAGACGGCGGAAAAACAGTTCCAGTCATAGGCCAGCACATTGCCAAAATTGCTGTCGGCCTTCGAAAAGCCACCCGGACCTTTGGGGAGCAAAAAATGACGGGAGGATCCGATATCACCAGGCGTGACGCGCTGCTCGCCCGCCGGCTCGATCTGGTCGCCAATGTCTCCGCGCTCACCGCCGAGGCGCTGCGGCTCAATCAGAAACGCGCCGGCTTCGAGATGGATGTGCTGCGCCTGGAGCTGGAAATCGGCAGAACCGGCGCCAGCGAGCAACTGGTGCGGGATTTGCATGAGGCAGAGCAGAGCGCGGCGGCGGTCATGCAGGCATGCGCGGCGTGCGAGGACCGCATCGTCGCGGCAAGCCGGCGATCAACGTCCTCGACATCGCCTTCCGCCGCGACGGCGAACAAGGACTGACGGGAGAGACAGCATGAACCAACAGACGATGCAGAACCTGACCTTGTTCGACCTCCTGGCGCGGAGCTGGCGTCGTCCGTCGGCGATCGCCGATCTGCGC
>NZ_RZRQ01000037.1:0-28559 GCF_003997785.1 Mesorhizobium sp. M7D.F.Ca.US.004.01.2.1
GGGCTGTGGGGTCCCTCCTTCTCGGCCTCGACGATGTGGGAGGAGCCTGTGCGGCGAAACGGGCTAGACGCCCCCAGGCCCAGAACTTGGGCGAAACCAACTCCCACCAAAGCACAGCCGCTTTAGTAGCCGAACAATGAAGCCTCGCTCGACGAGCCGCCGCCTCTACTGTCAGCGGCATCACGCGGTTGAAGCGAACAGCGCAGCGGCTACTGTTTCCCGCACAACTCGGACGGCAATTGGGACAAGTCCGCACATGTCGTCACGTAAGCTGAACGCCGCAGGTACAGCCAAATTGGGGGCGGGGCGTTTCTGCCGTTTTGATAGAATTCTATCAAACTGACAATTTTCCTTGCACGAATGCAAGGAGAGCTCGATTGACTCCCCTCCTTTCTTGTCAAGGATGGGTTTGCAGGCTGCGGTGCGGCAGAAGCCGGACAGAACGGCGACCGGTCGAGTAAAGGCCTGCGCAAACAAGCGCGCATATTGCGGGCGCCCGCACGGAGGAGAAGACGCTCGTCCTGGTGAAAGACAACGATGCTCAGGCGCCATTGCCATTTGCCGAGGGGGTCCGCGCGCCGGAAATTTCGAAGCAACAAAGGTGAGATCGAGAATGATGATGGCGAAATACAACACAGCTCACCGTCCAGTGCAGTTCTACCGGCGGGTGGCGGAGTGGGATGGGCTGCCAAATGGAACGTAAAAAGATCAGCAAGGAGATGCTTGGCGATAGTCAGGCGCTGCGCAAGCTGCGTGAGCACCTTGTCAAGGTGGCCAAGGCGAAGACTACGGTCCTGTTGCGAGGTGAATCCGGAACCGGCAAGGAGCTGGTTGCCAAAGCCATTCACGAGCTCTCGCCTCGCGCCAAGCAGCCCTTCATCAAGGTCAATTGCGCGGCGCTCACCGAGACGCTTCTGGAATCTGACTTGTTCGGTCATGAGAAGGGTGCCTTCACCGACGCGAGCAGTTTGCGCAAGGGGCGCTTTGAGGCTGCCGACAAAGGCACATTGTTTCTGGACGAGATTGGCGAAATATCAGGTTCGTTCCAGGCTAAGCTGCTGCGTGTCCTGCAGGAGCAGGAGTTTGAGCGCGTCGGCAGCAACCACACCATTAAAGTTGATGTTCGCGTGATTGCCGCAACGAACAGGGACTTGGAAACGGCAGTTCAACGCAAGGAGTTCCGGCAAGACCTCTATTATCGCATCAACGTCGTCACTTTACGCGTGCCGGCATTGCGCGAAAGGCGAGGTGATATTCCGCTCTTGGCCGCTCAGTTTCTCAAGAATTTCAATACTGAGAATGATCACACGCTGACCTTCGCTCCCGAAGCGATTGAGGTGCTAATGAACTGCGAATTTCCAGGTAACATCCGAGAGCTCGAAAACTGCGTTCAACGGACGGCAGTTCTGGCGACGGGTCCATCAATCCTCAGAACTGACTTTGCCTGTTACGCGGATCAGTGCTTGGCCGCGGCGCTGTGGAAGAACGGACAGCCGACGTCAGAGAAGTCGACTACGATCGAGCCTTCCGCCGCCTGTGCCGCCCCGCCCGTCGGCGACGGGCAAGCGCCGATAGGCCCTGCCACGACTCGTGGTAGGGTGCCCGATGCCGATACGGTCATTGCTGCCATGGAAAAGTGTGGCTGGGTGCAGGCAAAGGCGGCGCGCCTGCTCGGTTTGACCCCGCGCCAGATCGGCTACGTGCTGAGAAAACGCGGTATCGAGATCAAGCGTCTCTGAAACAACCCGCCGAGCAAGAGCTGGAGCAGGTCAAGCATTGGTGCTCTGGCGCCGAGCCCATCGGCCAGGCTTACGAAGTGGGTGTGAACAGCGCTGCCAAGATTCCGGCCGTGTGCTTTCTACCACCAGTCGTACTGGGGCTCTGCGACTGACAAACTAAAAAGGAGTAATCCTCTGGCGGGACCTGGTCGATACATTAGCTGATGGCTTACCGCTCGATATCACGCAATCTGAGATGGGCATGAAAGTGAGTTCGACCGCTGGACAGTTGCCGACTTCGTCAGGTATTGGCCCCTGCGACCGGTTGATCTCCGATATCCAAATTCTTGGAAGTTGGTCGAGACGAAACTGTCGCCCCGGCTCGTGACCGACCGCGCGCCCGGCAAGATCGAGTTACAAAGTTGCCGAGGCAGTTTGATGTGCGTTCCTGCATCACTGTACGGGACACGACCTGACGGGAGACTATGATGCGTAGCCAAAAAGAAAAGATGCTCGCAGGCGAGTTTTACAATGCGGCGGATCCGGAGATCCAAGCTGACCTGTTGGCAACCGGGGCTTGGCTCAAGCGGTACAATGATACGCTGGGGCAGACCACGGGGCATTGGCATGAGCTTTTGTCCGAGCGGCTGGGAGAGGTTGGGCGCGGAACGGTCATCCGTCCGCCCTTTTTTTGCGACTACGGATTCAATATCCGCATTGGAGCCAATGCCTACATCAACTTCAACTGCGTTATTCTTGACGTGGTAGAGGTCAAAATCGGGCAAGGAACGGCAATTGGGCCTGCTGTGCAGATTTATACCGCCGATCATCCACATGATGCCGAGCAGCGGCAGGCCGGCCTGCAGGTCGGGCGTCCTGTTCACATTGGCAGCCGTGTCTGGATCGGCGGTGGAGCAATCATTCTGCCTGGCGTCACGATTGGTGATAATGCAGTGGTAGGCGCTGGCTGCGTGGTCACACGAGATGTTCCCGCCGGGGCAAAGGTAGTGGGAATTCCTGCTCGCGTGGCCGACCCACATAAACAGGCATAATCAACCTCGTTGACCCTGGAGGTGCATGCGAACTGTCGAAACTGTGCCGAATTTTTGTCGAAGCCATTGAGCGCTGCATATGTTGTCGCGACTCGGGCGCTTCAGTTCTTTTGCCACGGGGGTCACAAGATCATGTGCGTAATGCCGCCGCAACGTGCTCACGTCCCGCAGCAGCGGACCCTTTCACATGGCCCAACGAATTCAGAGCCTACGTTGTGCTGCCACTAGCATTACTGCTCACGAATGTATTCCCAACTGAGTTTTCGCCCTTGGAGGCAAGCAGCGACTCACCAGCAATCGCCGGCCATTAATCCTGGCTAGCATCGACCCCGACGAGGCGAGCCGCGGCGTTGCGGATCGGCATGTCGATGACCGTGATTGCGCCTTCGGCAAGGAAACGACGTTCGTTTCTGGTCAGCGTAGCCGAATCGATCACCGCAAAATGTGGGCCAGTGGAGCGCTTCATCAGCTGTCTGGCATATGTGCGCAGCATCTGATCGTTGAAGCGGCAGCCCACGAAGAAAAAACCCCGGTTGACGCGCCGTTGCTTCACCGCGTCCGGGATCGGCGTCTGGATATCAATTTCGGTTAGGACTTCGACGTAATCGGAATCAGCCACGAGGAAGTTTGCCGCCGGCCTGACGCTGCCGTGCGGCGCATAGAGCACCGTCCTAGCCACTTGTTCGGCCTCGAGTTCTGTTCCTGACAAATCGTAAGTTCTCGTCCAGATGTTACCGATTCCGGTCGCGCGCGTCGTTCCTTGTATCTCGACAACGTCTGTTTGGCCGGCCTCTGCAAGGGCTGCTCGCATGGCGCCATCGTACCAGCTGTCGATGATGACAGACAGTTGAAGGGTTGCGAGCCAGGCGTGAAGAACGGTCGGCTCGGCGGGGGCTGCGAATATCTCCGCCATCCACGCTTGGAGAGTCCGACGATGTCGGCGCTGCTCGATAAACTGCGCGACCGACCACATATTGGTGCGAATCCTGGAAGGGGCAGGCGCCCGCTTGTTGAGGGCCGCGGCGACATCTTCAGGGGTGCAAGGTACAGGGGATTCCGGTGGGTTAAGCTGCAGAAGACCAGGACCGAGATAGGGGATCACTCGATCGGCCTTGAGAGCGCCGTTCAGCAGGTCAATCAGTTTTTTGGCAAAACTGCCCCGGACGACGACGAGATGGTCCCAGCTCAGCATCGTGTTCATACGCGTTTCCTCTCCGCCACTGAACCCACCGGCATCAGGCCCCGTCGGAAATCTTCATCGCCTCGACGGTGATCGGCAAACGCGTGTCGCGCGGAAGGTCGGGCAGCATGAGCCGCCAACCGTTCCTGAGCGTCACGGTCCCGCCCCATAAGTCAGCGTTCTCAATCTCGGTGATCGGCTCTTCGAGATCCTTCTTGGGGACATAAGCCGACAAGCCAGTAGCGGTCCTGCGAATCATTACTTTCATCCGGCTGTTCCCCCGTTGGAAATGCCTTCAGCTCCGCAGGGAACCTCGACTTTGTCGAGGCTAATGAGTTCGCGCGCTCGCATGCCGACGACCGTGCCACGATCGATCCATTCGACCGCATAGATGAAGAATTGCTGGAGAAAGGTTCCAATGTCGCGCACGTAGCCTTCGTCGCCCTTCCGCACGAGGTTTTCGCCGATCTCCTTGCCGGGATAGGTGCCGTCGTTTTTTATGTGGCGTATCGCACGGACCCGCTCACCCTGCATGAACCGTGGCGGTCTGCCGATTTCGACCTCCTGTTCGCGTCTGGACCACATGCTGTCCATTCCTTTCTCGAGGCTTTTGTTGTGGTCGCGGGTTGCAGGCGTCGTCGTGCGGCGAACCCGACCGTTTCGGTAGGAATCAAGCGGGAACGCAGGTTTTCGGTACCGGACAGACCGACACGCATTGCTGCGTATCGAAGGCCTCCTTGCATTCGGTGCACTTGTTTGGATCGATCACATAGGCGTCGCCCTTGAACTTGATCGCTTCCGAAGGACATTCGAACTCGCAGGCCCCGCATTGGGTACATTGGGATGCGATGATCTTTAAAGCCATTCTAACTCCTGGTTATCGGACGAGACGGCTCAGGCCGTCGCCGCTAGTGGTCTGATCCCAAACTCTGCCGCGTAAAGTGCGCTGACTGCGGTCTCGATGTAGTCATGGCCATAGGCGTCGGTTACGCGCAGTCCAACTCGCGAGAGTTGTTCCTTCGGGCGATTTCCGATCTTGGCGCATAGCACTATGTGTATGCCTTCGAGCGCTGCGATGACGCCCTCGAGGATGGCGTCTTCGCCCCCGCCTCCGAGGCAATACCGCTCGACCTTCCGATGCCCGACCAAGCTGATCCCTCTAGGCGAGACTTCATAAACCTGGAATTCCTTCGCGTGGCCGAAGTGTTCGTTGACCCGTCCACCTCCCTTAGTGGCCACCGCAACCAGAAGCGACTTTTCGGAGTCTGTTGCCTTGACCATACCGATGGCCTCGCTCCTCGCCGCCTCATGATCACGGCGCTCGTGTGCGACCACCTGCCGATAGGCCTGACGCTTGCCAGCATCGTAGGCGACATCGTCGGGAATACCGTCCAGCGTGAATTCCTGGCCACGATCTTCACCGAGCAGGCCGACAGCATCTGCCCGGCACTGCCGGCAGTGGCGCATCAACTTGGCGCCACCTTCAAGTCGATCCTGAAGAGCCATCATCTCCGTTGCCGTTGGGCCGCGCTGCCCGATGAGTCCGTAGTGGGTACCGTGCGCCGGGTCCGAAATCAGAGGCATCACGTTGTGCAGAAACGCGCCCCGCTCCCTGACCATTTTGTTCACCTCAAACAGGTGCTGGTCGTTCACTCCAGGAATCATCACCGAGTTGATTTTGGTGAGGATGCCGCGCGCGCTCAGCATCTCCAGGCCCAGCATCTGCCGCGCGTGCAAGATTCGAGCGGCTTCGATGCCGAAGTAGCGGCGATTTTCATAAAAGATCCATGGATAGATCTTCGCGCCGACTTCCGGGTCGACCATGTTGATGGTGATCGTCACGTGATCAACATTCATTTCGGCAAGCTCGGCGACATGGTCCGGCAGCACGAGCCCATTAGTGGAGACGCACAGCTTTATGTCGGGGATTTCCCTGATGACGCGGTCGAACGTTGCCTTCGTTTTCTCCCAATCGTAACAGGCATCCCCCGGCCCAGCGATGCCAAGAACCGAAAGCTGCGGAACTTTGTTGGCAACGGCGATGACCTTGCGTAGCGCTTGGTCGGGCGTCAACTTCTCAGACACAACACCAGGCCGGCTCTCGTTGGCGCAATCGTATTTGCGATTGCAATAGTTGCACTGGACATTGCAAGCCGGCGCGACCGCCACATGCATACGCGCGAAATAATGATGCGCTTCCTCCGAAAAGCAGGGGTGATCCTTGATCCTTTCCCAAATAGCCGGATCCTCTTCGCCCGGGCTGGTCGGCGACGAGCCGTAGGAAGACGATGCGCAGCCACCGGATTTCGCGGCTGCCAGAAGACCCTCGGATGTCGTGCTAGTCGGCCCCTCAATCGAAACTGTCGGTGAGGACATCAAACGGCTCCGTTGCTGGTAACGTCGCGGTTCAAGGTGCAAGAGCCATACCAACTGAAAAAAGCGGCTTCAGTTCACTATTCGGGTCGATATCGCATTGTGTCAGGCCGGCGCGACACAATTTTGTCCTGCTTGCGACAGTGCAAGTCCAAATCCGTTCAGAAGCACGAAGCACTCCTTGTCGCGCACAGGGCGCGCAAGACCACTGGCCTGACGATTGGCTCATCAGGCTCTTAGAAGTTCCTTCACCTCGATACTATGCCGGCGTATCGCCTAGCCGACTTGTCGCAGCTTGAGGCCGAGAATTCGAGCCGCATTAGCCTGAACCCAGCCGGCCTTCTCCATTGTGTCGATCAGCCGTCACGCTTCGTCCGCCGCGGTCCCAGCCCCCGTCCGGCCGTATCGTTAGAATCGCAAGTGGCCATCTCGTGTTCAGGCGGGCGCCGATGCGCCGAACCGGCATCGTGCTGGCCCGTGAGAGCTCGTCGATGACATTGCCACGTTCCGAAAGATTGGTTCCTTCCAGAGGAGAACGCCAAGCACGCAGTTCTCCGGCTCGCGGACGTTGCCGGGGAAATAGCATTGCGAGATCAGCTCAACTGCCGACGGCGCAAAGCCATGGTTCTCCATATTTCAAGGGTAAGCGCTGTGTCCTTCCAGGAGGACCCGCGATCTGTGGGCCTGCCGATTCTGAGGTGGATCGGAGATCGGCTTGTGTCTGAACTTGAACTTACGATTGACCCTGAGCGGCAGCCTCGGCGTTTTCGAGGGTGATCAACGGCGCTGTTGGTCGGCGGCATTGGTCGATGGACGACAAGGCACGGAGTCATCTCCGAGACCCTGGAGCCGACGCGGTGATCTCGGAGGTTGCCCGGCGCTACGGGCTGCGGCCGCGGCGGAACGCTCGCAAGCTTGCGACGTCGGCAGGACAGGCCACTCCCGCCTAGTGGTTTCGGTGGCGCCACCGGAACGACCCGTTGGGCCTACATCCTTGCACCAGAGCTCAAGGCCACGGCCTGAGAATCGGCCGCCGCTCCCCCTACTTGGTTCCTCAGCCGACAGCGCTAAGAAGGAGAGCAACTTCCGTCGGCGCGAGGATCATTGCGTCGTGGCCAGTGGCGAGTTCCTGCCACGCCCAGCCATCCTGCTTCGCGACCCATTCTCGCGCTCCCGCCATCGGCGGGTGGAGTGGATTAGTGCAGACGACATAGGTTCGGGGTCTGCCGTTGCCGAGCGGGTGCTCGAGCTTAAGTCCGCTTTCGTAGGTGCCTGCCGGATGCGGTGTTATCCGGCGCCGCACCCAGTCCGTGAGCGAGTGTCCCTCGGGAGTGCCGAATGCTGTTGGCGGCGGAGTCGGCATGAAGATACCCCGTCCTTCCTCCGCAACCAATTTTCGACGGGCGGCGACGATGTCGGGGGGCATGGTGCTGAATACACTTTGACCGCTCTCGACGATGGCGCCGTCGAGATAAACGAGATGGCTGATATGGTCGGGTATCCGGTCGGCGGCGCCGGTGATGCTGATGCCGCCTAGACTGTGACCGACAAGGATCACATCGCTCAGCTCTTCCGTTACAATGTGGTTGACGATGTCGGTCACGAATGTGTCGGGCGTGATGTCCTTGCACAGCAAACGTGCGCGTTCGCCGACACCTGTCTGGGTAGGCGTGGTCACGTGGCATCCCATCTTGCGAAGATTGGCGGCGACGTCCCGCCAACACCATCCGCCATGCCAGGCACCATGCACTAGCACATACGTCTTTATCATGGATTGTGCCGTTCCATTTGCTCACCGGCCGTTGTGGCTGCCATCCGGCACGATGGCCGGACATTGTCCAAAGGGGCTCGACCACGTTACCGGTGGTAAGTCCGGCACAGGCGCCCCGTGGCCTGAGGATACCCCTACCAAGTCGAGGAAACTTGAATTGCGAAACCCAATATTCACTAGCTCTTTGCAAGTGGATGGAGAGGCTCATGGTGTGCCGCAGTTGCTCGCTGCCGGCATGCTCTTGGCACCGGCTGATCATCCGAACTTGAACAGGACACCAAAGCCGCCGCGCGGATAGTTCCACTCGATGTCGCCGCCTTTCTCGCACAATATCCGGCAGGTGCCGCATTCCATGCAGCCGTCGGCGGTGATCTCGACTTGACCCTTGTCATTCAACTCATAGCATTTCGCCGGACAGACGTAGGTCAACGCAAGCAAGTTCGCGCTTGGCTTGTCGTGCGGTCGCACTATGATATGGGGGCGGCCGGAATCGACCAGATAGCGGTTCTGGTAAAGTTTGTCCTCGACACGAACCTTCGTCACTGCGATCGTCATCTTGTACCCTCTTCAGCGCCATGCCAATGCCAGGCGGACCGCGTCGCTGACCAACCCCCAGCGCGAGCGCGCGTTGATGAAGGCGGCCGTGGTGTTCTTTTCCTTCTCGATCTTCGGCGTGCCGTCGACACGCATGAAGGTCTGAGCGGCATGCGACATCAACCGCGGATAGCTGTCAAAAAAGTTGCTGGAATTGGTGTGGAGTAAGGCTGGCATGTCCTTGTATTTCTTAAGATCCTTGATCACAAAGGAGTCATCCAGCATCGTCTTGTAGAGCGCAAGGTTCGCTTTGGTCATAGGACCGTTGCGGCTTTTGACTTTGATGATCGCCTCAGCCGCGACACGACCCGAGGTCATGGCAAGGTTCGAACCCTCACGGTGAATGGCATTGTTCAGTTGCGCTGCGTCGCCGACGATGACCCAACCGTCGCCGAATAGCTGCGGAATGGCCCTGTAACCACCTTCGGGGATAAGATGGGCGGCATATTCTTTCACCTCCGAGCCAGCGATCAGCGGCCGGATCGAAGGATGGTTTTTCATCGCATCCAGGAGGGCGGACGGGCTCTCCATCGTCGCGGCGAAATCCGAGACCAGGCAGCCGATGCCGAGTGAAATCGACTCCTTATTGGTGTAAAGGAAGCCGAGCCCGGCCATGCTGCGAGAGATCGTGCCCACGGCCTCGATTACGCAGCCTTCATCGCCCTTCACCCCGAACCGCTGGCCAATGACCTCTTCGGGCAAGAAATGCATTTCCTTGACGGCAATCGCCACGGTCTCCGGCTTCGGCATCTCGCGCAGGCCTGCGCGAGTGCCAAGCAATCCCGACACCCCTTCTGCGAGAACGACCACATTCGCGAAGACCACTCCGCCAGCCCGGTCTGTGCGGACGCCGATCACCTTGCCATTGCCATCACGGACGAGTTCCGTCGCGGTCGTCTCACACAGGACCGTCGCGCCAGCCTCGCGCACCTTGCGGGAAAACCATTTGTCGAACTGGGCGCGGATGATCGTGTAGCGGTTGGGTTTCGCCTCATTGAAGTCGTCCGACCGGTAATGAATTCCGGTGTGAGACGTGTCGTCCATCACCCAAAGTCGCTGTTCGACCAGGTGCCGCTCGAGGGGCGCATCATCCCGGAAGTCCGGGATGATCTTCTCCAGCATGTTCGCGTACATTATGGCACCCTGGACGTTCTTAGAGCCCGGATATTCCCCGCGCTCCAACTGCAGGACCTTCAGCCCCTGGCTTGCCAAAGTGTAAGCAGCTGCGTTTCCAGACATGCCGGCTCCGACCACAATGGCATCGAATTGTTCAATCATGTCCTCTCCCTCAACTCGCAAGCTTGTCTCGACTGTGCGGCGACAGCCGCCGGGTGAAGGCTTCCGTCAGTGCGGGCAGGAAGCGGATTGCATCCGTGACGATCCCGAGGTGGGCGAACTCGAAAATCGGCGCGTTCGGATCGGTGTTGATCGCGACGATGAGATCGGCCCCCTCGACCCCAACTCGGTGCTGGATGGCGCCGGAAATTCCGGCCGCGATGTAAAGCTTCGGTCGAATGGTCTTGCCAGTTTGTCCAATCTGTCGATCAGCCGGCATCCAGCCCTTCTGGACCAAGGGGCGCGAACAGCCATGCTCGGCGCCGATCGCTCGGGCAAGATTCTTCACAAGCTGAAGGTTCTCCGCCGCTCCGAGACCGAGGCCTCCCGCAACCACGACATCCGCATAGGCAAGATTTGCCATTGCCGACTGGTTATCCGGTAGGAAGCCGAGGACTTTGGTGACGATATCGTCCTCAACGAGCGACAGCTTGTGCCGCATGACACGCCCGACCGGCTTATCCACCCGTTGCGGCATAGGCATGACCCTTGGTCGCACCGTCGCCATTTGCGGCCGGTAATTTAGTGTATAGATCGTACACAACAATGAGCCACCAAAAGTCGGACGGGTCGCGGCGAGTGAACCGTCGGAATCTACATCAAGTTCGGTGCAGTCGGCCGTGAGCCCCGTCTGCAGGGTCGTCGCTACCGAGCCTGCAAGATCCCTGCCCAGTGTGGTCGCGCCGAGAAGGAGGATTTCGGGTTTATGGGTATTGACCAGATCCGTGAGCGCCTTGGCGAACGGCTCGTTCCGGTAGTCGGCGAGCGGCGGCGCATCGACGATGTAGACAAGATCCGCCCCGTAAGCGAAGGCCTCGGCAACAGCGTCCTCGACCATCTCGCCCGGCGGTCCCAGCACGACGCCCGCGAGCTGGACTTCAAGCTTGTCGGCTAATTTGCGGCCTTCGCCCAGCAGTTCGAATGATACAGGATGCACATTGCCGCGTTCGAGCTCGAGGAAGACCCACACGTGCCGGTAGTCTTTGAAACGGTCGGGAAGTTCTTTCTTTACACCGGCACGGCCGGGGGCAATGCGAGGGGTAGTTTGGCTTGCGGTCGACATTTTCTGCTCCTGGCCGTCACGTGCCGCTGTTGAAGGCCAGCTCATGTTCCAGCGCCGGCCGGCGGGTTAAGATATCGGCGATGAGTTCATCGGCTATGTCCTGCAAGCCCCTTTCCGCGGTGTCGATCTGCGCCGCCCTTTCTGCCCGTGCGGTGGGGGCGAAAACACGCTTGACGACTGTAGGCGAGCCACGCAGACCGCACCGGGTGAGATCGTCAATGCCGGCGTCGGCTGCAGTCCACTTCACGACTTGGCTGCGCGCCGCGCACAGAGCCTGCTGGAGCGAGCCCCGGCGGATTTCGTTGGTGTCTTCCAGCATGGTAATGAGGCAAGGGAGTCTGCTCTTCAGCAACTGGGTGCCGCCTTCGGCGCGACGAGCGACTTCGATCTCTCGCGTATCGAGATCGATGGAGGCAATCTTCGCGACATAGGTAAGTTGCGATAAATCTAGGCGCTTGGCTATGCCCGGTCCGACCTGGGCGGTATCGCCGTCAATCGTCTGCTTGCCGGTGAAGACGATGTCCGGCCTGCCGAAAGTCTCCCCAATTTTTGCGATTGCTTGCGAAAGAGCAAAGGAAGTCGCCAGCGTATCGGATCCGGCAAAATAGCGGTCCGTCAAGAGAACTGCTCGGTCAGCACCGTAACCGAGCGCCTTTCGCAGCGAGTCCTCCGCCATGGGCGGACCCATTGTGAGCACAGTAACCTCGCCACCATGAACGTCGCGCAGTTTGAGCGCTTCTTCGAGGGCGAACAGGTCGTAAGGATTGATGATGGTCGGAACACCCTGACGCATGATCGTGTTCGTCACCGGGTGCACGCGGATCTGTGCCGAATCCGGCACCTGCTTGATGCAGACTACGATATGCATTGGCGGTTTCTCTAAGCTCCCAGTCCGGATTCGTGCTTGGCGGTTCACCTCATTGCCTGCATCGTTCATGCCAAGTCGTCTTCCTGCCTCTATTCCAGAAGGTGGCTTCGTTTGCTTCCGAGGAGGCGTCATGAGGACTGGATTTGTCGACTTCTCGACATTGTCGCGTCGCAGCCGTGTCGGGCTCATTACTTTCCGAACCGCTTCAGTGCAGAGTCGAGCGGGACGAAGGCGCGGCCAGGTGCGGGACATATGTTTGGATCGTGGTCCCTTAGCACCTTGAACACACGTTGCGTGAGCGGCGAGGAAGTCGCGAAATCTTCGTAGGCGCGTTCCAGCTTGGCGCGCACCCGCGCGGCGATTACCTGGTTAGGCAGACCGGAGAAATCTTCTTCGGCAAGGTATTGGCCCACGCGCTTCATGATATGGAGCCGCGAGACATTCATCACTTTCGGGTCGTAGGAGACGTCAAGGCAGGCGAAGAAGTCCTCCGCGGCCGACAGGCCCTTCAGTCGCGCTAGGATATCGGTGCGATCGATCGGGCGGCTATCAGCGGAGCAGTTCATTGTATTCTCCCGGCGCGAAATTGTGGTGTCGATGCATTGGTGACATTGCTGACGGCGTGCCGACCTCTGGCACGGCGGCTGGGCAAGAGACTTGGCGATCTCAAGCTTTTCTGAAGTGGTGAAGGCGACCCCGAGTTTAACTGCTCTCCTTGCGCAGGGTCGTCACGTTGAGGAAGACCTCACGGCTCGTCGGCTATTGTGCCGCTCGGACCCGGGCCGGAATGAAGCTGTTCTGCACCTCGCCCGCACAGTCCAGCACTGGGAACGGCCCGTAGCTTCTCGGTGATCGCAGGCAGGACCTCAAGCACGCGGTCTACGTCATCTTCGCCGTTGTCACGCGACAAGGAGAAGCGGACTGCCCCACATGCCGCGTTCATAGCGATCAGAACATGGCTCGGTTCCAGTGAGCCAGAGGCACAGGCGGACCCGGCGGAACAGGCGATTCCCAGCCGGCTCAGGACAATTGGAATTGCATCGCCTTCGATACCTTCGAATCCAATGTTTGCAGTGTTTGGCAATCGCTCTTGCGGATCGCCGTTGATGGATGTGTTTGGGATGCGCTGGATGATCCCGTTCTCAAGGCGGTCGCGCAACCATTTTATTCGTTTTGTCTCGTCCATGAATTTCAAGGCGAGTTCGGCCGCCATGCCCAGTCCGACTATGCCGGGTGTGTTTTCAGTGCCTGCACGCCGGTCGCGCTCTTGGTGCCCACCCTTGATCATGGAGGAGAAGCGCACGCCACGTCTTACATAAAGCGCGCCTATCCCCTTTGGACCATGCAGCTTGTGGGCGGAGAGCGACAGCATGTCGATCGCGGTCGATTTCAGCTCAATCGGAAGCCTTCCGACCGCCTGCACTGCATCAGTGTGGAAAAGCGCGCCGACTTCCCTGGCTAGATCGGCAAGCTTAACCACGGGAAAGATCGTACCGGTCTCATTGTTCGCCCACATTATCGAGACGATTGCCACTTGTGGGGTGAGGGCGGTTCTGTAGGCGTCCAGGTCGAGCCGGCCGTAGTGATCGACTGGGATAATGTGCACCTTGACGCCGCGCGTCTTCTCAAGGTGCGCGCACAACTTCAGAACGGCCGGATGTTCAACCGCGGAAGTCACTATTTCCGTTCGGTCGGGCATCACCTCCAGCGCCGAAAGGATGGCTGTACTGTCGCTTTCAGTCCCGCCCGAGGTGAAGATGATCTCGTCCTCGAATCCCGCGCCGATGAGGGCTTGCAACTGTTGCCTCGCCTTTCTCACGGCTTCAGCAACCGATGCGCCATAGGCGTGCATGGACGAATGATTGCCAAATTGCTCCGTAAAGAAAGGCAACATCGCTCCAACGACTGCAGGATCAACCCGCGTCGTTGCGTTGTTGTCGAGATAGACAGGGTTCATGGGAGTGATCCTTCAACTGCTGAAATGATTCAAGGGTAGTCGGGCCATTGAACCTCTGGCGCATATCGTATCTGGTAAGGTGGGCGGCCGGGGGAGCGATGGCTTGGCTGACCGGTCGCTGTCGACATTGCCCTTTGGTGGCGGCATCCGCCGGGAATTCAGCTGTTTCGGGCAATTTTGTTTGCTTGCCCACGGCAACGATCGATGATCGCGATTTGGTGCATCACCGAACGCAATTGTTCCGGGCCGACAGTGCGTGTCGGCCGGTTCCAGAGCGCCGGCGGTTACCGGTTCGACGCAGTATTCCTTGGCGTCGCTATAGTCGAACATAGCCTGTTCCCTCGCAATCATTTGCAGGACTTGCCGCAGCCGCACGTCTCACGCGCATTGGGGTTATCGAAAACAAAGCCGGATGTTTCGAGCCCAGTGACGAAGTCCACGGTCATGCCGGCGGCATGGGGTTGGGAGCCTCTATCCATGAACACCTTGAGCCCATCTCGCTCGATGATCGCATCGCCCTCACGTGAGACGCTCTCCAGGCCCATTGAGTATTGGAAGCCGGCGCAGCCGCCGGCATGGACCATGATGCGAAATCCTTCCGCCGGCTCGCTGGCGCGGTAAAGAGCGGCCTTGATGGCGGCAACAGCGTTGTCGGTGAGCGTAATCATGGCTCGATTTCTCCTCGGTCCGGCGTTTTCGTGGATCATCTCGCATGGACCGTGCCAAAGGGAAGACGTGTCAAAAACCGTAGGACATCCCGACGTCTCTTATGCTCGATTGCTGGGGAGACGTCCGACAACCGACACTTACTGTCGGGTTTGTCGCGTCCGCGTCACAGGAAGGGCGCCTGAGTTCGCGATGCACTCACGCGTAAAGCAATGAACAGAGCCAAAGATGTTCAGAGCTTGCCGCGGAGCAACTGGCACGATTTTTGTGAAGCCTTCGTTGCGGCGGCAAAATTGCCGGCCGATTCACCTTTGGGTTGCCCTCGCAATCGAAGAACGAAGGAAAGCAATATGATCCATCAGACCCGCCTTGGTGGGAAAGCAGCACCGCCGGTGGTACCCGAATGCTCGATCGGCCGATTGGCGCCGACCACCCAACAATCGCTCGCTACCGGCGATTGGCCGCTGACCGCCCGGAGACAGGATTCGACTGGCATGTGCCTGACGATCGATCGCGTCCGCCGTGCACATCCCTGAGGCCCGTTTTTCGATCGATCGTCAAAAGAAGAACGGGGCAGGGGTAAAAACATGGATCAGCGCAAGAAGCGGTCGCCCAACGAAATCCGGCGTGCGTGGGAAGTCTGTCCGAACATTCCCGCGCGTGATTTCGCCGCCCAATTGGCCATTTCGGAAGCGGAACTGGTCGCGGCCCATTGCGGTTTCGGCGCGGCACGCATCGACCCGCGCGTCAATCACCTTCTGACGGGCCTCGAATTCGTGGGCGAAGTGACGGCGCTGACCCGCAATCAAGGTGCCGTGCACGAAAAGATTGGCGTCTTCAACAGAGTGATAACCGGCAACAATCACGCCATGGTCCTTGGTGACGAATTCGACCTTCGCGTCTTCCCGCAGGCTTGGAGGTATGGTTTCGCTGTTGAAAGGCGCCATCGCGGCGGAATCCAGCGCAGTTTGCAATTCTTCGACGCCGCCGGCGCAGCAGTGCATAAGGTGCATCTCAGGCCGGTCTCCAACCTTCATGCCTATCGAAAGCTGGTGGCCGAGCTCGTATCCGCCAACCAGGAGCCGACCATGTCGCTTAAGGCGAGAGTAGCCGACCTGGGCGCGAGGACTGCGGACTGGGCCGGCACGGTGGACGACCTACGCGAGTACTGGAGCCGGCTGACTGACGTCAACCTTCTAAAGACGCTCAAGCTCAGCCGCTGCCAGGCTTTGCGCATGGTCGGCCAGGATTACGCTTGGCTGCTCGACAATGCCGCAGTTGGCGCCGTGCTCCAGCGTGCGGCCGAAGACGAATTGCCGATCATGTGCTTCGTCGGCAACCGAGGTTCTATCCAGACCCATTCCGGCTTAATCAAGTCGGTCAAGCAGATCGGGCCGTGCATCCATGTGCTGGACGAAACGTTCCGGCTGCATCTCAGGACCCACCAAATCCGTGAGGTTTGGGCCGTGCGCAAGCCGACCAATGACAGTCACGTCACCTCGCTCGAAGCATATGGGTCCGACGGCAAGATCATCATCCAGTTGTTCGGTGCGCGCAAGGAAGGCGAACGCGAGCGCGACGACTGGCGGGTTCTGGCGGAAAACCTGCCTCGTTTCCCCGACAGCTACATGAGAAAAGACCGATCGTCGTCGGTGGGACGCCGGCGCCCATCTGCCTCCGCAGCCAGTAGCCGGGCATTGAAGCCGAGACCGGGGACACGATGACGCAATAAGCGCGCTGTATTATCGCAACGCGATGAGCAGGAAGCAATTTGGCGCTGCCCCATCGACCGCATGGTTACGACGAAGCCGCGGCCTTTGGGCCGAGCTCAGAGGTGACAATAGCGTGAACGCCGCCGACCGTCACTCCCCACCAGGCGGTCAGGTTTTGCGGTTCGGGCCGAGCAAAAATACTGTCAAGACAGCGAGGAACGTGGCAACCGCGCTGTAGACAAAGACACTGGCAATACCCGTGTGATCCACCAATAGGCCACCGCAAGTTGTGCCGGCTGCGATGGCCACTTGGAAGGTTATGACCATCAGTACACCAGCGCTCTCGGCCTGTTTCGGAGCGGCGCGTAGCACCATCCATGTCTGCAATCCGACCGGGACCGCGCCAAAAGCAAAGCCCCATACGGCAACTGCAATTGCCGAGGTCAAGGCCGATGCTCTCATGGTCAGGAGCGAGACAGCGGCTACGGCAATGAGCAGGGGCGGCAGGGCCGCGACCGCCTTGAGACTGTGTTTGGTGAGGAATGCGCCGGCTAAATTGCCGAAGACGCCGGCCGTGCCAAAAGCAAGGAACACGAGCGGGATTGACTTCTTGTCGAGCGCAGGAACGCTCTCGAGAAAGGCGCGGATGTAGGCGAAGCTGGCAAAATGGCCGGAAGCGACCAATAGCACGACTAGCACCGCAACCTTCATCGCCGGATTCTTCGCGACATCCAGCGGACTGCGGAATCTGCGCACTTCGATCGGAGGCAGTGGCGGAATGGTTACGAGTTGCACGAGCAGCGCAACGGCACTCACGATTGCGGCGACCTTGAACGAGGCTCGCCATCCCCAAATGTCACCGACATAAGCGCCGATTGGAGCCGCGCAGACGGAGGCGACAGAAACGCCGGTGAGGATGACCGACATGGCGCGCGGCATGAGGTGACTTGGAACCAGCCGCATCGCCAACGCTGCCGAAATTGACCAAAAACCACCAAGCGATATGCCAAGGACGACGCGTGCCGCCAGCAAAACCGGCAGCGACCCCGCAACCTCCGCCAGAACGTTCGACAGGATCAGCAGGAGCGTCATCGCCCAGATGACGACCCTGCGGTCCAGACGCTTTGTCACGATGGCGATTATCGGTGCCGAGATCGCCGCGACGATTGCGGCCGCTGTTAGCGCCTGTCCAGCCGTGCCCGTGGTGATACGGAGATCATGCGCGAGCGGTGTCAGAACGCTGGCGGGCAGAAACTCTGCCGTCACAAGCCCGAAGGTGCCGAAGGAAAGCGAAATGATGGCACCCCATGCAGGGCCAGAACGTTGATAGGGACTTTCTGGGTCAAGCCGATCTCGGTCGAACAAAGCCGCGTCCACTAAATCTGTCGCCGATTCGGTCATGAATGAGTTCTCCGGCTAGGAGCTGTTGCAGCAGGGGTGGCTACATCGCCGGGGATCAAAGCCGCGAGACCTTCCGGCGGCGGCCAGTCGGCATCAGTCGAGGCCTCGGAGCCCGACGCATCCGAGGCCTCATCGGAGGGCCGACGGACCCAACCGTCGACAATGCGGGAGAGTTCTCGGCGCGGTCGCATCGATCGCATTCGTCGAAGTGCGGTCTGTTCACTGCGAACCAAGCAAGCCGAACGCGGTGTCCTCGATCGAGGCCTTGATGGGGGGATGATCGACGATCTCTATATTGCTTTGAAGCAGGAAGTTCCGTCGCCATATGTGGTTATCCTGGCAGCCAGAATTGAGCGGTTGTCGCAAGCACCAAGGCGGTCGCAATGAGTGCAACGAGGCGGAAGTCTGATCGATGGCTGCGGTTCGATGGCCGCGCGATCGACAAAATTGAGGTGATGAGTTATCCCTTTTGAAGCCGTTGCTCCCAATTCTGGGATAAGGTAATTGCAGGCGGTCCCAGCAACGTCGGGCGGCCTTTTTGGTGATCGAATTCATGGGACGACACTCTCGGTCCGTGACGCATCTGCGAATGACTCCGCAAGTTCCGTGCCATCAACGACAAATCTGGCTCTGCTGAGCGGGTGGTGGAGGCACGAGCGTGGGCTATCCCAAGAGCTTGCCGCAAGGTTGTTCGAAGTTGAGGTGCCGGATAGACCGCAAATATGTCGGGCGGCCTGGGGTTGGCCAACACGAAGATGCGCAAGTTCAAAAGGACGAGCTGAACCCTTGCCGATATCCATCCGAGGCTGATCTGGAGAAGGTCAAGAACTGCGTCTTGAAGGCTTCCGCCGCACCGGCAAATGCTAAGCCAAGGTGCTGGGCAAGATGGACAGGGCCATCCAACCCGTCGACTGGACGCTCATTAATGGCGTCGGTGTGGCTCTGTAGCTGGCGAGAAAAACGCCCTGCTGAAAGACAAAAGCTCGTGTGGCCGGCTCTGAAGGACGGCCAATGAGGCATGCGAGGAGAGGCTATAGTCCATTCGTGTAGACTGATCTTGTCCTACGGAGGCGGCTAACCACCCCGCCAGACATCATCGAGGGGAGCGCCACTAGGCTCACCCCAAGTGTTGGTCGTTTCCACCTGGTGACCTCGGCCAAGTCACCAAGCCGCTTAGCGCAAGCTTTCGAACTGGATGCTCCCCGGGCACATGATCGGCTAGCGATCCCACCAGTTGAGTTGCTCCAAGTCGCTGTCTAGCATTCTACATTCTGTGTCCGACGCTGGACAAGAATGTTGCAATCCCGACCAGCAAGTCAGCGCAGGCGCCACCTGTTGCCCAGCAAACGGCAAGGATTATCGAAAGACGAATTCGGCACGGAGCTTGCACCGACGATTGCATGCAAATGCCGACAGCATCTCATGAACGGTCTCTCGATTCTGGCGCGGTTAAATCGCGGCCGGTTCCAGATCATGTCCCGCCCGAAATGGTGAGGGACTTCAACCTGTTTACGTCGCCCGGCATGTTGCCGACGGCTAACGGGGATCCGCATGCAGCGGTTGCTTGCGTTCATGCCGGGCCTCCGATCTTTTATTCAACCAGCAACACGCGCGACGGTCGGGGTACCTGGGTCATCACTCGCGCGAGCGACCAGCGCCGGGTGCTGCAGGACACCGAAACGTTTTCCAGCCATCGCAGCATCTTCGCCTCTGTGCTCGGCGAGAGCTGGCCGATGATCCCGCTTGAGCTCGATCCGCCATTCCACGGTGTTTTTCGCTCACTGCTCAATCCGCTGCTTTCGCCAAAGCGGGTAATGGCATTGGAGCCGGCTGTCCGGGAACGAGCGATCAAGCTGATCGACAGGATCGCCGCATCAGGCACGAGCTGCGACATCATGAAGGATTTTGCAGTTCCGTTCGCGGTCAATATCTTCCTTCGCTTTATTGGGCTTTCGGACAACGGACTAGAAACATTTGTCGGCTGGGCTAGAGATCTGCTCCACGGCGATAAGGAGCAACGACCACCCGCAGCCCGGACGATCGTGGCCTTCATCGACGAACTTGCCACCGAGCGCCGCAAGGAGCCGGTCGATGATTTCATGACCTTCATCGTGAAGGCAAAGGTCGAGGGTCGTCTGCTCAGTGACGAAGAAGTCCGTGGCATCGGCGTGCTTGTGTTCGTCGCGGGACTCGACACGGTCTCAGCAGCCATATGCTTCGACTTGGCCCATCTCGCGCGCAACCCCAAAGATCAGGAATTGCTACGAAGCGAACCTGACCGGATTGCCGTCGCTGCGGAAGAATTGCTGCGCGCCTATTCGACCATTCAGATGATCCGAGTGGCAACGAAGGATGTCGACTTCAAAGGCGCGCCGATCCGCAAGGGAGATTATGTTTCCTGTGCCACGATGATTGCCAATCGTGACCCGGCGGAATTCGAATGCCCGAATGAGATCGATCTGGCGCGCGAGGACAACCGGCACGCTGCCTTTGGCTATGGTCCCCATCGTTGTCTTGGCTCACACCTTGCCCGGCGGGAGATTGTCATTGGCCTGGAGGAGTGGCTGGCGCGCATCCCAGCCTTTCGGATCAAGACAGGGACTGAACCTATCACCTTCGGCGGCCATGTGTTCGGGATCGAGAATCTGATCCTGGAATGGTCCTGAAGTTTCAGCCAACGACATTGGAGTTCGCTATGCGTGTCGTCGTACATAAAGCCAGATGCCAGGGTCATGCGCGCTGCTGGGCGCGGGCGCCGAGAGTCTTCAAGCTTGATGACGCCGGCTACATCTTGCCCGGTGATATTGATGTTGCCGATGGGGAGCAACTGCTTGCCTCAAAAGGGGTACGAGCCTGCCCCGAACAAGCTCTGGAAGTTGACGAGCCCCCCGCTAACTCAGTTGTAGAGAGAGACACACGCAAAGTGCAGACTGGCATCGGGAAGGACAAAACAATCATACAATTCGCGACAGACCCTGTCGACCACGCGAAAATTACCGAACTGCGTGACCGAGAGGCGATCCGCAACTGCCTGTATCGGTACTGCCGCGGGATAGACCGCGCCGATGAGGCGGCGCTGCGTAGCGCATACTGGCCCGAAGCGTATGACAGGCACGGTCCCTATTGCGGACCGGCAGAGGACTTCATCCAATTTGCTCTCGGTCTGCCGGGGCACCGTAACATCCATCAAATCACGAACAGCCTGATCGACTTCATCAGTTCAGCAGAGGCCGCGGTCGAGAGCTATTTCACCGCGCTGCAACGCGGACCGGATACAGACCAAGAAATACGTCAGACGCTGCTTTGCGGCCGTTACTGCGATCTGTTTCAGAAGAGGCAGGACGAGTGGCGAATTGCGGAACGGACAGTCGTCTACGATTGGGTTGAGGAGCAAATCCCGCCAGCGATTCTTGAGGCAGATAGGTTCGGCCGGCGACAGCCGATTGGAGCACCACATCCAGACGATCCCATCTACCAGTTGCTCAAGGGTCACATCCCCACCGACCAAGATGGCGTCGAGGGTCCCCAACTGGGAGCTGCATAAGTGGGTAGGAATGGAGGATGAGCGCCCTACGGGAACGACATCTGTGTGGGGCCGCGACTGGCGGTCACTGCAACGATTTGGCTCGGCCCTTCATTCCGCCCAAGGTTGATGGGCTGAGATCACAAGCGGTCATCGTGGAGAAGCTCTCGTGAAACTGGCAGCACGCACCGTAATCATCACAGGCGCTGCGGGCGGGATCGGCCGTGCCCTGGTCGATATCCTTGCCGCGGACGGAGACACTGTAGTTGCGGTGGACCTTCCGGGCAGTGGTGTGGTTGAACTGGCTCGGGATCTCGGGTCGCCGCACGTCGGTCTGGAGTGCGATGTGTCGCGAGAGAAGGACATGCTCTCACTTTTCGGCCAGGTCGAAGCACGGTTCGCGCAAATCGATGTCCTCATCAACAATGCGGCGGTTGGACCCACGATGGATAGGATCATCGACACCGCTGTCGATACCTTCCGACGCGGCGTGACAGTGAACCTTATTGGGCCATTCGTTATGGCCCGGGAAGCGGCGCGGCGCATGAAGCCGGGCGGTGCGATCGTCAATGTGGCTTCGATGGCGGGCGTGGTCGGCAATCCCAGGCGCAACGCCTACGCAGCCTCGAAAGCTGGCGTGATCTCGTTGACAAAGTCCCTTGCATGCGAGTGGGCTATGCGAGGAATCCGCGTCACGGCGGTGGCGCCGGGCTCCGTCCGCACCCCAATGGTCACAGAACTGGCACGCGCTGGCAAAATGGACCTCGCGGCGATACGCCGCCGCGTGCCGATGGGGCGCTTGGCTCGCCCCGACGAGATCGCCAGGGTCGTGCGTTTTCTGAGCAGCACGCAGGCGCGCTACATCACCGGCTCGGTGCTGGCAGTCGACGGAGGCTGGATGTCATTCAACCAGCCGGGGGATGCTCACCCGCCGGTGGATGGTGCGCTCCAAGCCGAGCTCTCCTGTCCGGCCGAATGCACAGATGCGCGAATCGTGCTCGTCACCGGTGGCGCAAAAAGCATTGGCGCGGCCGTCGCTCGCCGCTTTGCCGCGAACGGCGACACCGTCGTGATTGCTGATAAAGATGGCACTGCAGCGGCAGAGCTGGCTACATCGCTCCCCGGCAAGCATCTGGCGAAATCGCTGGACGTGGCCGTCGAGAGCGATGTGGTGTCGATGTTCGAAGAACTGAGGGGACGCTTCGGGTATATCGATGTTCTGGTCAATAGTGCTGATACCGCCGACAGGATTGTGCCTGCGATCGAGCAACTGTCGAAACAGCTCGAACACGTCCTGGATGTCAACCTTACCGGCGCCTTCACCTGCGCGCGCGAAGCGATCAAGGCTATGCGCCCGGGCGGCGTGATCCTCAATCTCGGGTCGATCGACAGCTTTCTGCCGTTCGCGCCGCGCCATGCCTACGGCGCCTCCAAGGCGGGGATGGATATGCTGACCCGTTGCATGGCGGCCGAACTCGGGCCGGTCGGAATTCGGACAGCCACCGTCGCTCCTGGCCACATCCGCACGCCCGCACTTGCTCAGTTGGCCAAAGCCGGCCGCATCGACCTGACAGCAATCGGACGACGCATCCCCATGGGCAGGATGGGACGGCCAGAAGACGTCGCAGATGCATCGTTCTTCCTTGCTTCGTCTGACGCCTCATACATCAACGGCTCGATCCTCTACGTGGACGGCGGCTGGACCTCGTTCGGTGATGCGGGAAACGCCAGCGAGCTCTATGACGAATGTTTTGCGGAGGCCGCAGGTTAATTGCCAGGCCTTCGCAGGGCGACCGGCCGAGCATTATGAAGCCTCGGCTCCACGACGCACCTGAGGTGCTTGAGATCCAAGCATGCGCATGCCGAGCACATTCCCGGTCGGCTGACGTGTCTATAACGAGGAGAAATCATGGAATTTGCCACTTTCATTCTGGCCGCCCAGCGTGGCTATCACCAATCCTCAGAAAGCGTCATCCGCAACTCCATCGAACAGGCCGTCGCTTCGGAGCAGGCTGGGTTCAACACCGCGTGGTTTGCTGAGCACCACTTCAACAATTACAGCCTCATACCATCCCCGCTGATGATGGTGGCGCACTGCGGCGGCTTGACAAGCACGATTCGCCTGGGCACTGCCGTCTGCGTGCTGCCGCTTTACCAACCGCAGCGCCTGCTGTCCGAGATCGGCTTCGCCGACATCGTTGCGAACGGCCGTCTCGAGCTCGGCGTAGGCTTGGGATACCAGCAGTTCGAGTTCGAACGGTTCGGCGTGGACATCGATGAGGCGCCGGCCGTCTTTTCGGAATACCTGGACATCATTCTCAAGGGCCTCAACCAAAACGTCTTCGAACACGACGGCCAGTATGAGAAGATCCCCCCAACAGCGATTTCGGTCCGCACAGTCCAGCAGCCGACGCCGCCTATCTGGATCGCTGGCGGAGCCGCACGGATGGCTCGGGCCTACCGCGAGGGGCACAATTTTTTTGTCACAGCCTTCCACGACGGCTTAGAGACTTTGACCACACTGCGTGAATCAGTCGAGAGGGCGGCGGCATCCGAGGAAAAGAACGTCACCGACGTCAAGATATCGCTGCTGCGCTGCTGCTATGCCAGCCACGACGAGTTGGAGATCAACAGCTATCTCGACAATGCCCGCTTCCAGCGCCGGCTTTCTGAAGCCCTGCATCAGCGTCGCCAACAGAGCCACGATGGCTACCTGCTGCAGGAGACACCGACCCAGCAGGATCTGTCCTTCGAGACCATGCGCAAAAATTTGCCGATTGGCAGCGTAAATCGCGTGATTGATCGCCTGCTGGAAGAGATCGATATCTTGAAACCGGACCAGATCGCAGTTCAGACTCAATTGGGCGACTTCGACCAAAAGACGATGCTGCGCCAGATCGAGCTCTGGGGCGACAAGATCATCCCTGCGGTCAACAAGGCGCTTTGTCATGCCGGAAGCTGAAGCCGGCCGTTACGATGATGGCTGCCTATCCAGCGCGCAATGGCGTGGGTCCGAGCTAGGGAGGAGCTTCGATCAGCATGTGCTGCCCTGCGTACATTCACGTTCGCTTGAGGAGGTCCAGGCGGGCGAGGTGTTGGCGACGGAGGGGACAGGCCTTTCGTCTGTCGAATTGCGTGATGTCTTGGCCGCAACTTTCCCGTCTACCTCCAGCAGCGTATTCGCTTTGGAGGAGTTGAGCGAGCCCGAGCCGGAACTGGAAGAGGAACTGCTACGCCGGCTGCTGCTAGCGCATGCTGCGCCGGCCGACCCGGCGAGCGCCCGCTTGGCCAAGATCATCGCCCGGCGTGCGATGCGCATGGACCATCTTTGGCGGGATCTTGGCCTCTCAAATCGCGCTGAGCTCAGCCGCCTGCTTGCCAGACATTTTCCCGCGCTGGCGGCAGGCAACACAGAAAACATGAAATGGAAAAAGTACTTTTACCGCAAGCTGTGTGAGGCCGAAGGCTTTTCGTCATGCACAGCACCCAGTTGCGGGGAATGCCATGACTTCGAAAGCTGCTTCGGCCCGGAGGAAGTTGAGAGTCGCCTCTCGCCGACCACGAATGTCGGTTAGTCACTTCGCTTGATCGCAGCTGCGGACAAACGCTTATCGCGGCGCCGTCGTATGGAGGAAGGGATGTTCATCGCCTCGCGATATTTGGTGACGGTACGGCGAGCGACATCGATGCCGGTCTCCTTGAGTTGAGCAACGATGTCTTCGTCGGAATGTACCTTGTCGAGCGATTCTTCGGCTATGATTGCCTTGATCCGATGGCAGACAGCTTTGGCGGAGTGCGCATCGCCGCCCTCGCAGGATGCGATTGGCGCAGCGAAAAAATACTTCAGCTCGAACACCCCGCGCGGAGTCAACATGTACCTGTTCGAAGTCACCCGGCTTACCGTCGACTCGTGCATGCCGATCTCGTCAGCGACATTTTTGAGACAGAGAGGCCGCAGATGGGCGGCGCCGTGTGTAAAAAAGGCATCCTGCTGGCGCACGATTTCGGTCGCAACCTTAAGGATCGTCTTAGCGCGCTGCTTGAGACTGCTGATCAGCCAGTTCCCTTTTTCCTGGCAATTGTCGAGAAACGCTTTGCCTTCCGGATTTTGCTTGGTCAGCTGCGAGATTTCGGCGACATAGGTGTGGTTGATCAACACTTTGGGCAGCGTGGCCGGATCAAGCTCCACCCGCCATCCACCTTCGGACTTGGGCATTACCCAGACGTCCGGTACGATGGTTTCCGGCGTCCCGGACTGGAACCGGTCTCCAGGCTTGGGATCGAGCGCGCGGATTTCGTTCCTCATGTCGAGGAGATCCTCCTCGTCGACTCCGCAACGCTGCTTCAATCCCTGAAAATCCCCCCGTGCAAGCATCTCGAGATTGGCGACCAAAGCTGCCATAGCCGGGTCGAACCGGTCTTGCTGGCGCAGCTGAATCTCCAGGCATTCGCTGAGAGTTCGCGCAAAAATGCCCGGCGGATCAAATTGCTGCAAGATTCCGATGACCCGTTCCACATCAGCTTGCCGAACGTTTAACGTCCTGGCCAGATCGAAAAGGTTTACCTGAAGATAGCCAGTGTCCTCCAGATGAGCGGCGAGCTGTCCGGCAATCAGCCGCTCCTGGGGGGTGAACGGGTTGAGGGCGACCTGGCGGGCGACATGGTCGTGCAATGTTTCGGTGTGGGCGGTAAACTCCTCGACGGCAGGTCGATCGTTGCCGCTACTGCGTTGCGACTTCCATTGCCCGCGCCCGCCAGACGGCCCGCCAATGGGCGATTCGCCGATTTCGCTTCTGCTTTGACTGCTCCGCTGATCCACCCCTGGCAGCGGCGAATCGTCGTCAAACGGGTCAGGCTTCAAAACGGGGTTCTTCTCGAGTGCCTGCTGCACGAGCTGATGGAGTTCAGTATGCGTCAATCGCAGCAAGCGAATAGCTTCAATGGCTTGAGGCGATAAGACCATACGTTGCTTCTGGCGTTGAAGCAGGCTTGCTGAGAGATGCATGTTGAACCGTGATCTGCCGAGGAGGCTCTAGTGTGTGCTTGGGTTGTGTGAGACTTTCCACTTCTGGGTCATGCCGCCGCCTTCAATTTGTCGAGAACGTTTTGCGGGGATGAAACGCCATAGGGGTCCGTCTCGCAGTTGTCACAGAAGCCTTCCTCCTCGAACCACTGCTCCACCACGCCATCGTCGATCAGAGCGGCGTATCGCCAGGAGCGCATGCCAAAGCCCAGATTGTCCTTCGCGACCAGCATGCCCATTTTGCGCGTGAACTCGCCCGACCCGTCTGGGATCAGCTCGATCTTCTGCAGCCCCAAGGACTTTCCCCACGCATTCATGACGAAAGCATCGTTGACCGAGACGCAGTAGATCGCGTCAATTCGCAGTTCCAGAAATTGATCATAGAGTTTTTCGAAATCGGGCAGTTGGAAGGTCGAGCAGGTCGGGGTGAAGGCGCCAGGCAGCGAGAACAGGATGATGCGCTTGCCCCCGAAATAATCGTCGGAGGTCTTGTTCTCCCACTGATAAGGATTTGGCCCCCCGATCGACTCATCGCGAACACGCGTGCGAAAGGTCACGAGAGGAACGTTCTTTCTATAGGTCATTGATTTGCTTCCAGGCCAAAGTGGTACGGTGCATTTTTCGGTTAAACTGAAGCGGCATCGACTTCGGTCGACAGTTCCGGCAGCCTCGCGCCTTGGCGTGGTTGCCTCGGACCGGTCTTGTGCAAGACCGCCCCCGAGCAGGCACGTTTAACGGCGACGAGCTTCCGCGGAGACGGGGAATTTTGCTCGCGTGCTTTATCGAGCTTTGAGAGGTAGGCATGGTCTGCAACCGTGATTTTGACTGCGTTCTATCGACCGAGTCGCAAGCGCCATGCCAATTGACCCGATGCCTTGGGTTCACTTCGGTTTTTGCAGCAACTTTCGTGTTGTGCAGTAATGCCGGTCGATATTATTGCTCAAGCAGCACTGGAAATTGGGTGCGACTCCGTTCGGCAAACCCGGCCTTTGTCCGAAGCCGGACACGAATGTCGGAAATAGCCAAACGCCAGGATCTGGGGCGGGTTAAGAAACGTTGCCGTGGGCACCGGCTTCAGCACAATTGCGCCACGCGAGCATGGCTCCCAGCGTCAATGCCGTGCAGCAGCGAGACGAAGTCACTGCAGAATATCAACCTCTGCGAAGTCGTTGAAACCCAGCATGTGCGAGCCGTTCGAGGCGCAGATCAAGGCATGCTCGAGGAAGAGCTCGTGCTCTCGGCAGCAAGTGTTGCGACGTCTGACAAGGATCGTCGCGCTTCAAGGAAAAGAACCTGAATGGTGCACGGCTTGTGAAGGCCGGCGCATGGAAATGGCTGGGCTGATCATCCTCCATGAGGGTTGAATGAAGAGCTGGCCCCTATCTCCCTCAGCTGCAACGGGGGGAGATAGGGCATGTCCGTCTATCGCGCTGGGTAACATTCCTCGGTGATGCAATAAGGGGGAGCAATTTCTCATTTCGGCAGACACGACCCAGCTCTCCTTTCATGCGCTGATTCCCCCAGGGGAAATCGCGACTCCAGGCTTCCTATGCAGCGAATCGCGGTGCTGTCCGATGTCCGACAATGTCGGATGCGGATCGTAGCTGGGCTAGATCCGTCACTTTGCCTCGATGGTTTCCCACTGGCCTTATATCTGCTTCGCCCAAATGCGGCGACATAACCTGTGCGGCATCTGTGAATGGATCGACTTCAATCGAGACCTCGGAGGTCCCGATGCGCGAAGGGAGCTTGCCGATATGACGGCCACCATAGCGAACCACGGTCCGGACGACGAGGGGACTTGGATCGGCGGGCCTGCGGCGCTGGGACACCACCGCCTGGCAATCATCGATATCCAGGGCGGCCGCCAGCCGAGGATGCTCCAGGGGGATGGCCGACCTGACTTGGTGCTCGTCTACACGGGTGAGACTTACAACTACCGCGAGCTGCGTCAACAGCTGGCCGGCCTAGTCCATCGCATGAACACGAGCAGTGACACCGAGGTGGTGCTGCACCGCCCCCGCGAGTAGGGCTCTTCGGCGGGTACACTTTTTTCACGAAATCCGTGAATGTTTCTCGCGACATCATCCCGCAATCGGTGGTGCAGCGGGTGAAGAGCCCGTATCCGGCTATCCAGAATGCCGCCTACGACAAAATACTACGTACGCGGTTCACTGTGATGCTGGACGACCTAGTTGTGGAGCTTCAACAGGTTGTCCTCGATCAGGGCGAGGCGACTGATAGGCGTTTTTGACTTTAGGCTGCCATGTGGACGATGCCAATTGTATCTGTGCAGCCAGACAGGCAGTTCGGCGGCACGATG
>NZ_RZRQ01000380.1:0-5176 GCF_003997785.1 Mesorhizobium sp. M7D.F.Ca.US.004.01.2.1
GGGCCAGCGTCAGCAGCGCCTTGGCGCCGTCGCGCGCATCGATCATCATGCCACGTGGACCAAGGTTGCCGGCAATCCAGCCGCCGACCACCGGTTCGGCGGTCTTCCACATATTGAAAGCCGGGTCGAGCGTGCGCGCCACGCCCTCGACCACCACCATGGTCTTCTGCAGCAGAATCAGCTCCGGCCGCGTCGCCATGTCGAAGAGTTCGGTCACTTCGAACAGCAGGGTCAAAAGCTTGGCCATCGAAATGGTCTCGGCCGGCTGGCCGTGGATCGGCTCGCCGATCGCCCGGATCGCCTGCGCGAAGGCCGCGACATTGTGCTGGCGCGGCACATAGCCGGCCTCGAAATGCACCTCGGCGACGCGCAGATAGTCGCGCGTGATGAAACCGTAGAGGATTTCGGCGAGGAAGCGGCGCTCCTTCTTGCCGAGCCTGCCGGCGATGCCGAGATCGACGGCGACGATGGTGCCGTTTGCCTCGACGAAGAGGTTGCCCGGGTGCATGTCGGCGTGGAAGAAGCCGTCGCGCAGCGTGTGGCGCAGGAACGACTGGATGAGGTTGGCGGCGATCGCCTTCAGATCGTGGCCGGCGGCTTCGAGACCGGCAATGTCGTTCATCTTGACGCCGTCGACCCATTCCATGGTCAGCACGTCGCGGCCGGTGCGCTCCCAGTCGACGGATGGCACGCGAAAGCCGGGATCGTCTTTGGTGTTTTCGCCCAGTTCCGAAAGGGCGGCCGCCTCGAGCCTCAGATCCATTTCGATCTTGGTGGTCTGTGCCAGCGTCTCGGTGACCTCGACCGGCCGCAGCCGGCGCGACGACGGGATGTATTTTTCCTGCAGGCGGGCGGCGAGGAAATAGCTTTCGAGATCCTGGAAGAAGCGGCGGCGCACGCCGGGCCGGATCACCTTGACCGCCATCTTGGTGGCAACGCCGTCATGGATGGTGTCGGCGGCATGGACCTGGGCGATGGAGGCGGCTGCGACCGGATCGCCGAATTGCGCGTAGAGATCGGCGACCTTGCGCCCGAGCGAAGCCTCGATAGCCGCGATGGCTTCAGCCCTGGGGAAGGTGTGCATCTTGTCTTGCAACATAGCGAGATCGAGCGCCATGTCGTTGCCGACGACGTCGGGCCGTGTCGCCAGGAACTGGCCGAGCTTGACGTAGGATGGACCGAGCCGGACGACCGCCTTGGCCAGCCGGTCGCTGCGCTCATAGGCAAGCGCGCGGCGGCGGGTGAACAGCCGTGCCAGCCGCCAGCCGAACTTCGGCAGGCCTGACAGCTCCTCGCCCGGCAAGGCGGCGACGACGCCCTCGCGAACCAGCACCCAGCCGGCCCTTACGAGCCGAAATCCAGCGCTGACCGTGCTCATGGCCGCGCCCGTCCTGCCGGCTCGTTGAACCGGCACAGACCACATCGCGTGTGAGAAATGCGAGCCAGCCTCAAAGCTTCCAGCCCGAATGAAGCGCGGCAATACCGCCGGAATAATTGCGGAAGGAAACGCGATCGAAGCCGGCGCGGGAAATCATCGTCGCGAAATTCTGCTGGTTGGGAAACCTGGCGATCGATTCGACCAGATAGGAATAGGGCTCACCGTCGCCGGTGACCATCTTGCCGATCTTCGGAATCGCATTGAACGACCAGGCCTCATAGGCCTTGTCGAGCAGCGGCATCTCGACTTCGGAAAATTCCAGGCACAGGAAGCGCCCGCCCGGCTTCAGCACGCGAAACGCTTCTGCGAGCGCGACATCGATGCGCGGCACGTTGCGGATGCCGAAAGCGATGGTGTAGGCGTCGAATGTGGCATCAGCGAAGGGCAGTTCCTCGGCATTGGCCTCGACGAAATCGGTGTTGCCAGACAGGCCTTTCTTTTCGGCCCGGTCGCGGCCGACGGCCAGCATCGAGCCATTGATGTCGAGCACGGTGGCATGGGCGTTGCCGTGGCTGGCATCGACGATGCGGAAGGCGATGTCGCCGGTGCCTCCGGCAACGTCGAGCACCTTCCAGCCCGCCCGTTTCGGCGGGTTGAGCCATGTCACCATGGCATCCTTCCACAGCCGGTGCAGGCCAGCCGACATCAGATCGTTCATCAGGTCGTAGCGGTTCGCGACCTTGTGGAAAACATCGTTGACCAGGGACTGCTTGTCGCCAGCCCCTACACGCTTGAAACCATAGGAGGTTTCCATGCCGCCCGCGGCCGTGGTTCTCTCAACTGACATTTTTTTGATCCGTCATAAAACCGGCGGGACCATAGCCGATCGATGGTGCGGGCGCTATTGTTTAAGGCGCGGTGTTCAGCCGCGCTTCCAGGTGGCGGGTTTTCAAGACCTGGACAGACCGACGGGATGATTGAATGCCTTTGAAAGCGGAACTGCACTGCCACATTGAAGGGGCAGCGGCGCCCGAACTCGTCATCCGCCAGGCGCAGAAATACGGCAAGGATACCTCGCCCTATATCCAGAACGGTTCCTTCGTCTGGCACGATTTCACATCGTTCCTTGCCGCTTACGATTTTTCCGCCGACCTGTTCCGGACCGAGGAGGATTACGCGCGGCTGGCCGACCATTATCTGACCAGTCTCGCCCGCGACGGGGCGATCTATTCCGAGGTCTTCACGTCGCCGGACCATGCCAGAAAGGCCGGGTTGTCGCCCAAGGCCTATACCGACGCGCTCGGCGAGGGCATGGCCCGCGCCAAGGCCAAGACCGGCATCGAGGGCCGCATGATCGTAACCGGCGTGCGCCATGTCGGCGTCGAGTCGATCGAGCAGGCGGCGCGTTTCGCAGCGCGCTGCGGGCATCCGCTGGTCACCGGTTTCGGCGTCGCCGGGGATGAGCGGATCGGCGAGATGGAGGACTATGTCAGAGCTTTCGAGATCGCTCGCGAGGCCGGGCTCGGCATCACCATCCATGCCGGCGAACTGACAGGCTGGGAGACCGTCCAGGCGGCACTCGATCACATCCGCCCCTCCCGCATCGGCCATGGCGTGCGCGCCATCGAAAACCCGGACCTTGTCCGGCGCATTGCCGACGAGGGCGTCGTGCTGGAATGCTGCCCCGGCTCCAACATCGCGCTCAAGGTGTTCGACAGCTTTGCCGACCATCCGTTTCCAGCCCTGCAGGCAGCCGGCTGCAAGGTGACGCTCAATTCCGACGACCCGCCCTATTTCTGGACTTCGCTGAAGCGCGAATACGACATCGCCGGCGAGCATTTCTCGATGAACGAAAAGGCGCTGGCTGCCGTTACCCGCACCGCTATCGAAGCCGCTTTCGTCGACAAAAAGACCAAGACCGCGCTTCTTGCCCGGTTGAACGGTGCGGCACGCTGATTTCTGCCGACAAAGCTGTGGTCGGGGCAGGCCAAGCGGTTCCTTGGCCGGCGCATTGTCGCTAGGGTTCGCTCAAGCAGCTTGAAGCGCGGCGCGTCCGAAAGGACCAGGGCGCGCACTTTCGGGCGCAAGCATCAGGAGAACATCATGCAGGGCGTCACCGTCGTCGACCATCCGCTTGTCCAGCACAAGCTGACCATCATGCGCAAGAAGGAAACCTCGACGGCGGGCTTCCGCCGGCTGCTGCGCGAGATCTCGCTGCTGCTCGGCTACGAGGTCACCCGCAACCTCGAACTGACGACGACGACGATCGAAACGCCGATGGAAACCATGGAGGCGCCGACGCTGGAGGGCAAAAAGCTGGTCTTCGCCTCGGTGCTGCGTGCTGGCAACGGCTTGCTGGAAGGCCTGCTCGATCTGGTGCCGGCGGCCCGCGTCGCCCATGTCGGTCTCTACCGCGATCACGAAACGCTTGAAGCGGTCGAATATTTCTTCAAGGCGCCGAGCGACCTCGCCGACCGGCTGGTGATCGTCGTCGATCCGATGCTGGCCACCGCCAATTCGGCGATCGCTGCGATCGACAAGCTGAAAGAGCGCGGCGCCACCAACATCCGTTTCCTTTGCCTGCTGGCAGCGCCCGAAGGCATCGAGCGTTTCACCAAGGCGCATCCGGACGTTCCCGTGTTCACCGCTTCGATCGACCGCCAGCTCAACGAGAAGGGCTACATCATGCCCGGCCTCGGCGATGCCGGCGACCGCATGTACGGGACCAAATAATTTACCAATTGTTTACGCAAAGGCGGGTTTCTGGCGCCCGTTAAAGCGGCAAACACCATCAAGGCTTAAGGATCGGCTGTCACAAAGGCCGATCCATGCTGCGCAAACTTCTCATCCTCGGCGTTTTCGCCGGTACGTCGGCATCGATACCGATTGTGTATCAGTCGAATCCGCAATTCGTCGAAAACCTGCTGAAATCGGCGGCGCCGAGCAAACCCGCGGTCAACGTCCAACCGGACGTCAACCTGGCATCGGTGCCCGACAAGCCGGCGGCGTCGCTGCCGATGGGCCGCAAGGTGGTCGTTGCGGCAGACGAGCGCGGACACTTCTCGTCGGCATTCAAGCTCAATGGACGTCAGATCGACGGCATGATCGACACCGGCGCCACGCTGGTCGCCATCAACACCTCGACGGCGCGCAAGATCGGCCTGTCGCTGAACGCTTCCGACTTCAGCCACGAGGTCAGCACCGCCAACGGCACCATCAAGGCGGCCGTTGCAATGATCGACCGCCTGCAGATCGGCAGCATCACGGTCAACGACGTCCAGACCATCGTGCTCGACGACAGGGCGCTGCGCACCAATCTGATCGGCATGAGCTTCCTCAACCGGCTCGACAAATACCAGGTCGAGAACGGCACGCTGCTGCTCGTTCAGTAAAGAGTCGTGTCGTTGTTTTGTGCATGTCGTTATCCCAAGACCGCTTCACACTTTTGGGCGACATGCACTAGCCGCGCGGAAGAATCCGCCGGATGACCGATTTGTCGGCGGGCGGCTTCGAAGCGCCGACCGTATAGGCCGAAAGCACGGCGTCGGCCGCCGCCTCGGCATCGGCCAATGAGCGGGCATGGATCAGCGCCAACGGCTCGCCAGCCCGAACCTCGGCTCCGACCGGCAACAGCCTGGTGATGCCGACCGCGGGATCGACCTTGTCGTCCGGTCGCGTGCGTCCGCCTCCCAGGCCGACCACGGCGAGCCCGACGTCGCGGGTCGCGATGCCAGTGACAAAGCCGTTTGCGGTCGCCTTGACGGCAAATTCGGTCGCCGCTGCGGCCAGGTATTTTTC
>NZ_RZRQ01000381.1:0-5139 GCF_003997785.1 Mesorhizobium sp. M7D.F.Ca.US.004.01.2.1
GTGCCTACTATTTCATTCGCGAAACAAAAAAGCCCCCGATCGGCCTGTTTCGCCAGCACGGCGTCAAGATGGCTGTCGCCACCGACAACAATCCCGGCACCTCGCCGCTGACCTCGCTGCTTCTGACCATGAACATGGCCGCGACCCTGTTCGGCCTGACCGTCGACGAATGTCTTGCCGGCGTCACCCGCGAGGCGGCCCGTGCGCTTGGTCTGCTGGGTGAAACCGGCACGCTTGAGGTCGGAAAATCCGCCGACCTGGCGATCTGGGACATCGAGCGCCCCGCCGAACTCGTCTACCGCATGGGCTTCAACCCGCTGCATGCCCGCATCTGGAGAGGACAATGACCGAACTGACCCTGAAGCCCGGCAATGCGACGCTGGCCGACTGGCGCGCGATCTATCGTGGCGCCGCACTGAAGCTCGACGATGCCTGCCGACCGAAAATCAAGGCGAGCGCCGAGGCCGTCGCCAGGATCGTTGCCAAGGGCGAGCCGGTCTATGGCATCAACACCGGCTTCGGCAAACTGGCGAGCGTCCGCATTCCGGCCGAAGACCTGGAGACCTTGCAGCGCAACATCGTGCTGTCGCACGCCGCCGGCGTCGGCGAGCCGATGCCATCAGCCGTTTGCCGGCTGATGATGGCGCTGAAGCTCGCCAGCCTGGCGCAGGGCGCCTCCGGTGTACGGCCGCAAACCATCGAGTTGCTGGAAGCGATGCTGGCCAACGACGTCATCCCGGTGGTGCCGGCGCAAGGCTCGGTCGGCGCCTCCGGTGACCTTGCCCCGCTGTCGCACATGACGGCGGTGATGATCGGCGTCGGCGAATGCTTCACCCCGCATGGACGCTTCCCGGCCAAGGTCGCCTTTGTCTCGCATGGGCTGGAGCCGGTGACATTGGGCGCCAAGGAAGGCCTGGCGCTGCTCAATGGAACGCAATTCTCGACCGCCTACGCGCTGGCCGCCCTGTTCGAGGCCGAAGTGCTTTACCAGTCGGCGCTGGTCGCCGGCGCCTTGTCGACCGACGCCGCAAAAGGCTCCGATGCACCCTTCGATCCGCGCATTCATGCCTTGAGAAAGCATCGCGGCCAGATCGAGACGGCGGACGCGCTGCGCAATCTGATGGCCGGCAGCGCCATCCGTGAATCGCACCGGGTTGGCGACGAGCGTGTGCAGGATCCGTATTGCTTGCGCTGCCAGCCACAGGTCATGGGCGCGGCACTCACCGTGCTGCGCCAGGCGGCCGACACGCTGGGCACCGAGGCCAATGGCGTCACCGACAATCCGCTGATCTTCGCCGAGGATGACACCGCACTGTCCGGCGGCAATTTCCACGCCGAGCCGGTGGCCTTCGCCGCCGACATGATCGCGCTCGCCGTCTGCGAGATCGGCTCGTTGTCGGAACGCCGCATCGCCATGCTGGTCGACCCGGCATTGTCGGGGATGCCGGCCTTTTTGACGCCGAAGCCCGGTCTGAACTCCGGCTTCATGATCCCGCAGGTGACTGCGGCGGCGCTCGTCTCCGAAAACAAGCAGAAAGCCTATCCGGCCAGCGTCGATTCCATCCCCACCTCGGCCAACCAGGAAGATCACGTTTCGATGGCGGCGCACGGTGCGCGCCGGCTGATCGGCATGGTTGAGAACGCCACCGCGGTGATCGGCATCGAACTGCTGGCCGCGGCGCAAGGCTGCGACTTCCATGCGCCGCTGGCGTCGAGCGCGGCGCTCGAGGCCGTGCGCAAGCTGGTCCGGGCCGAGGTGTCGCATCTCGACAATGACCGGCATTTCCACCCCGATATGGAAAAGGCGATCGCCATGGTGCGCAGCGGCGCGACCATCAAGGCAGCCGGCGCGATAGCGCTGCCGTCGATTTCCGGAGCGGCATGATGGCAAGCACGCCCTGGCTCACCGTCACGCCCGGTACCGCCCCGTTGCTGGTGTCGATCCCGCACACCGGAATCGATCTCGCTGGCCTCGAGAACCGGCTGGTGTCGCCCTGGCTCGGCCGCCGCGACTGCGACTGGTGGATCGACATGCTCTACGATTTCGTGACCGACCTCGGTGCAACTGTCGTGCACACCGCGATCTCTCGCACCGTCATCGACGTCAACCGTGATCCATCCGGCGCATCGCTCTATCCCGGCCAGGCGACGACCGGCCTCTGCCCGACAGAAACCTTCGACGGGGATCCGCTCTACCGCGAAGGCGAGGAGCCGGGACCTTCAGAGGTTGATGAGCGGCGCGAAAAATTCTTCGTGCCCTACCATGCCGCCTTGCAGGCCGAGATCGGCCGCTTGCGCGGGCTGCACGAGAAGATCGTTCTCTATGACTGCCATTCGATCCGCTCGGTGCTGCCGCGCCTGTTTGAAGGCACACTGCCGGTGTTCAATCTCGGCACCAATGACGGCAAGAGCGCCGATCCGACCTTGCAGGCGATGGTCGATCAGATCATCGCCGAGACCGGCGAGACCTCTGTCGTCAATGGCCGTTTCAAGGGCGGCTGGATCACGCGCCATTTCGGACAACCTCAAGATGGCGTGCATGCGCTGCAAATGGAGCTGTCCAACCGTGGCTACATGCGCGAGCCGGAAGGTAAGGGCATGCCGGACAACTGGCCGGTGCCTTACGATGCCGAGTTTGCTGCACCGATCCGCGCCACGCTGCGGAAAATCCTCGAGACCGCGACATCCTGGGCGCGCGTCTGACATCAGGTCCTTTTATGGAGTGACGCCATGAACAATCCTCGCCACAACATCCGTGAAGTCCGCAGCCCGCGTGGCACCGAAATCAGCGCCCGCTCCTGGCTGACGGAAGCGCCGCTGCGCATGCTGATGAACAATCTCGACCCGGACGTCGCCGAAAATCCCAACGAGCTGGTCGTCTATGGCGGCATCGGCCGGGCGGCGCGGACCTGGAACGACTTCGACCAAATCGTCGCCTCGTTGAGGACACTGGCCGATGACGAGACTTTGCTGGTGCAGTCCGGCAAGCCGGTCGGCGTCTTCCGCACCCATTCCGACGCACCGCGCGTGCTGATCGCCAATTCCAATTTGGTGCCGCATTGGGCGACCTGGGAAAAATTCAACGAGCTCGATAAAAAGGGCCTGATGATGTACGGCCAGATGACGGCCGGCTCGTGGATCTACATCGGCACGCAAGGTATCGTGCAGGGCACCTACGAGACCTTCGTCGAGGCCGGCCGCCAGCATTATGGCGGCAATCTCAAGGGAAAATGGATCCTGACCGGCGGGCTCGGCGGCATGGGCGGCGCCCAGCCACTGGCCGCCGTCATGGCCGGCGCCTGCTGCCTGGCGATCGAATGCAACCCGGACTCGATCGATTTCCGCCTGCGCACCCGCTATGTCGACGAGCGCGCCGACACGCTCGACGAGGCGCTGGAAAAGATCGAGCGCTGGACCAAGGCCGGCGAGGCGAAGTCGGTCGGACTGCTCGGCAATACGGCCGAGATCGTGCCGGAAATGTTCAGGCGTGGCATTCGCCCCGATATGGTCACCGACCAGACCTCGGCGCACGATCCCATCAACGGCTATCTGCCGAAGGGCTGGACGATGGCCGAATGGCGCGAGAAGCGCGTCAGTGACCCGAAGGCAGTCGAAAAGGCGGCACGCGCGTCCATGCGCGAGCATGTCGAGGCGATGGTGGCGTTCTGGAACGCCGGCGTGCCGACGCTCGACTATGGCAACAACATCCGCCAGGTGGCCAAGGAGGAGGGCTTCGAGAACGCCTTCGCCTTCCCCGGCTTCGTGCCGGCCTACATCCGTCCGCTGTTTTGCCGCGGCATCGGCCCGTTCCGCTGGGCAGCCTTGTCGGGCGATCCCGAGGATATCTACAAGACCGATGCCAAGGTGCGCGAGTTGACGCCCGGCAACACCCATCTTCACAACTGGCTCGATATGGCGCGTGAGCGCATTGCTTTCCAGGGCCTGCCGGCGCGCATCTGCTGGGTCGGCCTCGGCGACCGGCATCGGCTGGGCCTTGCCTTCAACGAGATGGTGGCCAAGGGCGAGCTGAAGGCGCCTGTCGTCATCGGTCGCGATCATCTCGATTCCGGCTCGGTCGCCTCGCCGAACCGGGAAACGGAATCGATGAAGGACGGCTCGGACGCCGTGTCCGACTGGCCGCTGCTCAACGCACTGCTCAATACGGCGTCTGGCGCCACCTGGGTGTCGCTGCACCATGGCGGCGGCGTCGGCATGGGCTTTTCCCAGCACGCCGGCATGGTCATCGTCGCCGACGGCACGCGCGACGCCGCCAGGCGCCTGGAACGGGTGTTGTGGAACGACCCGGCGACCGGTGTCATGCGCCACGCCGATGCCGGCTACGACATCGCCATCGAATGCGCCAAGGAGCACCAACTCAACCTGCCTGGCATTCTCGGGTAACGGACTGATCTCATGCGCATCCTGCGGGCAGCCGAATACCGGTCGATGCCGTGGAAGAACGGCGGCGGCGTGACGACAGAAATCGCCGTCTCGCCCACCGGTGCCGGGCTCGACGACTTCGGCTGGCGCGTCTCGATGGCGCGCGTCGAATCGAGCGGTCCGTTCTCGCAGTTTGCCGGCATCGATCGCACCCTTGCCGTGCTCGAAGGCGAGGGCATCGTCCTCGAGATTGCCGGCTACCCGCCGACATCCATAAACAGGGCGACCGCCCCGTTTTCCTTTCCGGCCGACGTGCAGACCTCGGCCGCGCTGATTGGCGGGCCGATCACCGATCTCAATGTCATGACCCGCCGAAGCCGGATGACGCATTCGGTCGAACGCCTGGTGATTTCGGCTCCCGTGGAAATCCGGACTGAAGCCGGCACAACCCTTATCCTGTGCTTGAACGGCGAAGTCATCGTGCCCGCCGCCGAACCGGTTCGCCTCGGGCCGCTCGACACGCTGCTGCCCGAGCCGGACAGCGCCAGCCTGCTTGTCCAGCCCGCCCATGAGACAACGCTGTTCGTGATCCGGATCGGCGGCATCTCCGGCAACGATTAACGCTTGTTTCCAAACATGATCGCGATGCCGGCGAATTATAGCGTAAGCTGACGGCGGGCATCACGAAAAAGCCCGAATCCTCCCCGTCGATCGATCTCGACGGGAGGAGGGCGCTCGTCGTTGTTTTTCGCTGAGGGA
>NZ_RZRQ01000382.1:0-5135 GCF_003997785.1 Mesorhizobium sp. M7D.F.Ca.US.004.01.2.1
GTCGAGCATCGCGGCGGTGCTCTTGATGGCGACGCTGGCCGGCCGCGGTCTGATCACCCCCGAGCTCGGCGTCGTTCTCATCCTCGGTGTCAATCTCGGCTCCTCGATCATCGCGCCGATGCTGACCCGCTCGTCGAGCCCCGAAGTGCGCGTCGTGCCGATCGGCAACCTCCTGATGCGCGGGCTAGGCTCGCTGATCATGCTGATCCTGGTCATGATCTTCAGGCCCCACTTCGCTTTTCTCGGCTCGACGGCGGCGGACCAGATCGTCAACGCCCACATCCTGTTCAATGTGCTGATCCTGCTCGCCGGCCTGCCGCTTGCAGGCTTCGTCTACCGCGCCTCGGAGAAGATCGTGGCGCTTGGCACCAAGCCGGCGCCGGCCAGCACACTCGACGTCGTCGAGCTGTCGGCGCTCAACGAGAGTGCGCTCGACGTGCCTAGCCAGGCGCTGGCCAACGCCACCCGCGAGGTGGTGCGGGTCTGCGAGACCGTCGAGATCATGCTCAAGCGCATCATCGAGCTCTACGAGAGCGCTGACGCCGACAAGATCAAGGCGCTGGCTGCACTCGACGACCGCGTCGACAGGAAGCATGCCGCGATCAAGCTCTATCTGGCCAAGCTTACCAGGAACCCGCTGACCGAGGACGAGGCGCTGCGTTGCCAGGAGCTGATCGGCGCCTGTGTCAAGCTGGAGCAGGTCGGCGACATCATCGTGCGCAACATGCTGGTGCATGTGAAGAAGAAGTTCGAGCGCGGACTGGAATTCACCGACGAGGGCTGGAGTGAATTGTTCGCCTTCCACAGCTCGGTGCTTGCCAATGCCCGGCTCGCCTTCAACGTGCTGGTGTCGCGCGATCCCGAGACTGCCCGCCAGCTGGTGCTGGAAAAGGACCAGCTGCGCGACCGCGAGAAGGAAACCAGCGCCAGCCATTTCGTGCGGCTGCGCGACGGCACGGCCAAGAGCGTCGAGACCAGCTCGATCCACCTCGACACCATCCGCGACCTGAAGCAGATCAATTCGCTGCTGGCCTCGATGGCTTATCCGGTGCTCGAAGAGCGCGGGCTGCTGACGGGGTCGCGGCTGAAGGCGAGCTGATCCATCGTTTCGACGGCAAAAATACCTTTGCTCTGCTTCCTCCAGTCGGGATAAGGGTCCATTAGCCCAGCCTTTCGGAGGAAATCGATGGACACCCATTCGCGCAGTTTCGCCAAGGCGCTCTCCTGGCGGGCGACCGGCACCATCGACACGATCATCATTTCGTTGGTCGTGACGGGAAGCATCAAGCTCGCCGCGACCATCGGCCTGACCGAGGTCGTCACCAAATCGCTGCTCTATTATCTCCACGAGCGGGCGTGGCTGAAGATTCCCTATGGCCGCAAGACCCCGGCCTAATGCCATCGGTCAAGAAAAGCTAAAGCGGCGCCAAAAATTTCTGGATTGCCCGCAAAGCCCATCCGTGGTTTGAGGCCATTCCAGCTAAGGCCTTCCCATGTCGCTTCCGCTCATCGCCCTGTTCATCGCCGCCTTTGCCTTTGGCACCACCGAATTCGTCATAGCCGGCGTGCTGCCGCAAGTGGCGCAAGGTCTTGGCGTTTCGGTTCCCTCCGCCGGTTATCTCGTCTCCGGCTATGCCTGCGGCATCGCCATCGGCGGGCCGCTGCTGGCGTTCGCCACCAAGTCGCTGTCGCGCAAAACCTTGCTGCTCGGCCTCGCCATCGCCTTCACCATCGGCCAGGCGGCCTGCGCGCTAGCGCCCGATTTCACCTCGATGCTTTTTTTGCGCATTGCTGTGGCGGTCGCGCACGGCGCCTATTTCGGCGTCGCCATGGTCGTCGCCGTCGGTCTTGTGCGCGAGGACCAGCGCGGCATGGCGGTTGCCGTCATCCTGTCCGGCCTCACCGTCTCCAACGTCATCGGCGTGCCGGCTGGCACTGCGATCGGCAACATCTGGGGCTGGCGCGCGACCTTCTGGGTGATGTGCGCGCTGGGCGTGGCGGCAACGCTTGCCATGGCAGCGCTGTTGCCGCGCACGACGGGATCGTCGGCCAGGCCCGCCGGTTTCGCCCGCGAGGTTCGCGTGCTGGCACGCCAGCAGATCTGGACCTCGCTGATCCTGATGCTGATGCTGATGATCGGCCAGTTCGGCCTGTTCACCTACATCACCCCGACACTGCTGGAGGTCACCGGGCTCGACGAGAACCTGGTGCCGTGGGTGCTACTGCTCAACGGCGTCGGCGCCACGCTCGGTGTCTTCCTGGGCGGCAAGCTCTCCGACTGGAAGCTGATGCCGTCATTGATCACCATGCTGGGCTTGCAGGCGGTGACGCTGGCCGTCATCTATGCCGTCAGCCCCTATCCCCTGCCGATGGTTGTCGCGATCGTCATCTGGGGCGGTCTCAACTTCGCCATCGGCACGCCGATCCAGACCCGCATCCTGGCCTGGACGGCAGACGCCTCGAATCTCGCTTCGTCGCTCATTCCGTCCGGCTTCAATGTCGGCATCGCGCTTGCCGCGTCACTGGGCGCGGCCATGCTCAATGCCGGCTATGGCTACCGCAGCCTGCCGCTGCTCGGCGCCATCGCGATGCTTGTCGCCGTCGCAGTGGCGCTCGCTTCCTATGTCTGGGAAGGGCGCAGCAACGCCACGCCGCCGCTGACGGCCCCAGCCGAGTAGCGACCTCAGCCCTTCGTCTCTTTCAACACGTCGATGAAGGCGCGCAGCGCCGGCGGCACCAGCCGGTGGCCTGGATAATAGAGGAACAGGCCGGGAATGGGCGGACACCAATCGTCCAGCACGGTGACGAGCGATCCCTGATCGAGGTAAGGCTTGGCAGTCTTGTCCGATATGTAGGCAACGCCCATGCCGCAAGCCGCTGCTTCGGCCATCAACTCCATACTGTCGAGTGTCAGTGCGCCCTGAACATCGATGGCAATCTCCTGGCCATGTTTCTCGAACTCCCACCGATAGGGCTTACCGCTCGGCAAGCGGAACCGGATGCAGGCTTGATCCCCGAGATCATCTGGCGTGTGCGGAGCCGGGCGGCCGGCGAGATAGGCCGGCGATGCAACGGCGATGAAGCGTGTCGGCCCACCGAAGCGCACCGCGACCATATCCCGCGGTACGGCCTCGCCCAGGCGGATGCCGGCATCAAAGCCTTCGGCGACGATATCGACCAGCTTTCCCTCGGTGACGAGATCGAGCGAGACCTGGGGGTAGCGCTGAAGAAACGACGGCACCACGGATCCGAGCAACAGCCGGGCACCGATCTCGCTGGTGTTGATCCTCAGCGTCCCTGACGCAAGACCGCGGAAGTCATCAACCTCGGCTAGTGCCGCATCGATATCCGACAAGAGCGGCCGCAGGCGTGCGACCAGCCGTTCGCCAGCCTCGGTCGGCGCAACGCTGCGTGTGGTGCGATTGAGCAGGCGCACGCCCATGCCCCGCTCCAGCGTCCGCATCATGTGGCTGAGCGTCGAGGGGGACAGGCCAAGATCGTCGGCCGCCTTACGGAAGCTGCGATGCAAGACGATTGCGGCCAGCGCCGACAATTCGGGAAGTCCGGGCTTCGAATTCATGGTGAATCTTCATCAAGCTATCCAAAATTGAACGGATAGTATCATGAGTTGAGTGGAGTAGTCTTGGCCGAAGTCAACAACGAAAGGACTTCTCCCATGGCCAAGACATGGTTCATCACCGGCACCTCGTCCGGTTTCGGACGGCTTCTGACGGAAAGGCTTCTGGTCCGTGGCGATCGAGTTGCCGCAACGGTGCGGAGGCCGCAGGCGCTCGCCGATTTGAAAGCGCATCATAGCGATCACCTCTGGATCGCTTCTCTTCAAATGACCGACAGCGATGCGATCAAGGCAACGATCGGCAAAGCCTTTGACGATCTAGGGCACATCGATGTCATCGTCAGCAACGCCGGTTACGGCCTGTTCGGCGCCGCCGAAGAGCTTGACGACAACCAGATCCGCGACCTGATCGACACAAATCTTGTCGGCTCCATCCAGGTAATCCGGGCAGCACTGCCGCATCTGAGGAAACAGCACGGCGGCCGCATCCTGCAAGTCTCTTCGGAGGGTGGCCAGATGGCCTATCCCGGTTTCAGCCTCTACCACGCCACCAAATGGGGCATCGAAGGCTTCGTCGAATCCGTTCGGCAGGAGGTCGCGTCCTTTGGCATCGGCTTGACACTCGTCGAGCCCGGACCGACGCAGACGAACTTCGGCGCCAGCCTGATCAGTTCCCAGTCTGAGGAAATCTATGCGAACACGCCGGTCGGCGACCTGCGCAAGGCCTTTGCCGAGGGCTCGTTCGACGTCAAGGGCGACCCGCACAAGATGGTCGAAGCGATGATTGCTTCGGTCGAGCAGAATCCCGCTCCGCGCCGATTGACCTTCGGCGCTGCCGCCTACGCCTCGATCCGCAGCGCGCTCCAAGGCAGGCTCACGGAACTGGAGAACCAGAAGGACGCAGCGCTCGCGATGGATATCGACCCCTGACGGCTAGCGGTTGAGCGGCGGCCGCCGAACGCCGGATCACCCGCGCCAGCGCAACAGGCGCATGGCGTTGGCGGTGACCAGCACGGTGGCGCCGGTATCGGCCAGGATCGCCGGCCACAGGCCGGTGATGCCCAAAATGGTGGTGACCAGGAACACTGCCTTCAGCCCGAGCGCCACGCTGATGTTCTGGCCAATATTGGCCATCACCGCCCGCGACAGTTTCACCATGCGCACGACGTCCATGACGCGGCCATGCAAGATCGCCGCGTCCGCGGTCTCCAGCGCCACATCGGTGCCGCCGCCCATGGCGATGCCGATGTCGGCGGCGGCCAGCGCCGGCGCGTCGTTGATGCCGTCGCCGACCTTGGCCACCTTGAACCCCTCGCGCTGCAATTCGCCAACGATGCGCTGCTTGTCCTGAGGCAACAGCTCCGCCCGCGCCTCGATGCCAAGCGAAGCGGCGATGGCTTCGGCCGTGCGGCGGTTGTCGCCGGTCAGCATCACCGCACGGATGCCCTCAGCCTTGAGCGCCGCGATCCCGGCCGCCGCATCCTGCCGCGGCTCGTCGCGCATGGCGATCAGCCCGGCCACCACGCCATCGGCCACCAGCACCGAGACGGTCTTGCCC
>NZ_RZRQ01000383.1:0-5112 GCF_003997785.1 Mesorhizobium sp. M7D.F.Ca.US.004.01.2.1
CGGCTGGTCGCCGCGATCGCGCGAAGACGCTCTGGCTGCGACCGGCGAAAGCCTGATCCGGCTCGGGCTGCTCAAGACATCGCAATAACGGTGCCGAAAGCCAGGTATTTCGGCTTCCGGCACCGCGGGCCGTCAACCAACCAGGGCGGCCTTGTTCGCCTCGAGGAACTGCTTCAACGTCTTTGGCGTCCTGCCGGAAAGCGTCTCGATCGCGTCGGTCACCATGGCGATGCGGCCGGAGCGCGTGTTGACGTCGAAGGAGACGACGACATCAGCGAAATCCTCTGGCACGCCTGCCGCCTTTACACCTTCGGTAAGCGCCTCATCCGGAACCTGAATAACTTCCAGCGGCTTGCCGGTAACCTCGCTTACCAGGGCCGCGATCTCTGCCGTGGTGTAGGCATTCGGACCGGTCAAGGTGTAGGTCCTGCTCTCGGTCGAGCCGGAAGCAAGGCCGGCGGCGATCGCTGCTGCCATGTCATCGCGTGCGCCATGCGCAATGCGGCCGTCGCCGGCGGACGTGTACCAGTGTCCCGAGGCGATCGCGTGCGGCAGGGCCATGAACAGGTTCTCCTGGTACCAGCCGTTGCGGAAGATCGTGTAGGGGATGCCGCTCGCCTTGATCGCCTGCTCGGTGCTGAAGTGATCATTGGCAAACAGCACCGGCGATACCGGTTCTGGATTGGGCATCGAGGTGTAGAGTAGGTGCGAAACGCCGGCGTTTTTGGCTGCGGCGACTGCATTCTCGTGCTGCTTCAGGCGCCTGCCGCTTTTTAGATCGAGATCGCCGGTCGAAATGATCAGCACCTTGTCGGCGCCCTTGAATGCGGTTTCCAGCGAGGCCACGTCGTTGAAATCGGCGGCCCTGACAACGACGCCGCGCGCGGCCAAATCGGCTACGCTTTCCGGATTGCGGGTTGTGGCGATGATGCTTGCAGGTGGAACTTTGTGCGTGTCCAGGAGATAGCGGATGACGCCGCGGCCGAGCTGGCCGGAGGCGCCGGTGACGAGAAGGGTTTCGGTCATGGAAGGGTCCTGACATTGTGCCGCTAGGGCGGTTCGAGTGTCGGTCTCAAAAAGAGACCAGCACTAAAATAGGAATTGACCCGGTGCCGTAAAGAAGGCAGTTTTTCGGGAGGTAGGCACAGGCAGGGAACCAGCCATGGACGGCAAGATCATCAATCTGAAATCGAAGATGGAGATCTACAAGGCGATCTCAGGCGGCGGCAATATTGCCAATTGTCCGGTTCGTGATGTCATCCAGGGCGTTAGCGGCAAATGGAGATCGCTGCTGATGATGGCCTTGGCTGAAAAACCCTATCGCTTCGGCGAGTTGAGGCGCCTTGTGCCCGACATTTCGCAGCGCATGCTGACCCAGACGCTGTACGATCTTCAGCGCGACGGCTATGTGCATCGCGAAGTGTTCCCGACCAAACCACCGAGCGTCGAATACAGCCTGACCGATCTCGGGCGCTCCATGTTCGGCGCCTTTCATCAATTGATTCTGTGGGCCGAACTCAACCATGATGCGGTGCGCGCAGCGCGCGCCGATTTTGACGCCGCTCAGGCGTGAGCCGGAAAAAGCCCGGAGCCGCAACTTGATTTCGTCCGGCCGCTGAAGGATTGTCCCGGCCATTCGGCTTTGGGGGCATCGGCATTTCCTACGACATCGCAATTGCCGGCGCCGGGCCGGCGGGACTGGCCATGGCGCTCTATCTCAAGCGTGCCGGGCATCGGGTCACCGTTTTCGAGCGCTTCGACGAGCCGAAGCCGGTCGGCTCCGGACTGATCCTGCAGCCGAGCGGGCTGACGGTATTGGCCGATCTTGGCCTGCTCGACGACATACTGGCGCTGGGCAGCCGCATCGACCGCCTGCATGGCGCCGACGCCAGCACAGGCCGTACCGTGCTCGACGTCCGCTATGATGCACAACGCGGTGGCCGCTTCGGCCTGGCGGTGCACCGGGCGGCCTTGTTCGGCGTGCTTTTCCGCGCTGCGCAACGCGAGGCGATCGCCATCGAGACCGGGGTTGAAGTCGAGGCGCTGGAGACCGGCGAACGGACGACGCTGATCTGTGGCAACGGACGAAGGGCGGGGCCGTTCGACCTGGTCGTCGACGCCAGCGGTTCGCGCTCGAAACTGCGACGCAGTGTAAGGGCTCCATGCGAGCCGAGGCCATTGACCTATGGTGCGTTCTGGGCCTCGCTCGGCTGGCGCGGCGAAGGTTTTGACGAGCACGCCCTGCTGCAACGCTATGACAAGGCGAGCGTGATGATCGGTGTGCTGCCGATCGGCCGGCCGGAGCCGGGCGCTGAAAAGATGGCGGCATTCTTCTGGAGCCTGAAGCCGTCGGATGCAGAAGAGGTGCGCGCCCGGGGTCTGGACGCCTGGAAGGAGAGGGTGGTCCGCCTGTGGCCGCAAAGCCAGGCGTACACCAGCCAGATCGACAGTTTCGACCAGCTCTCGCTGGCGCGCTATGGCCACCACACGATGAAGCGGCCGGTTGGGCGGCGGCTGGCCATCATCGGCGACGCGGCGCACTCGACCAGCCCGCAGCTCGGGCAAGGGGCCAACATGGCGCTGCTCGACGCCGCGGCGCTCAGCCATGCGCTGGCGCGGACTGACAATGTCGAGGCAGCACTTGAAGCCTATGCGAAGGCGCGGCGCTGGCATGTCCGCGTCTTCCAGGCACTGTCGCTGGCATTCACGCCATTCTACCAGTCGGATTCGGTGGCGCTGCCCTTCATCCGCGACAGGCTGGTGGCGACGGTGGCAAAAATCCCGCCGGCGCCGCAATTCCTTGCCTCGATGGTGGCCGGCACGGTGATCGATCCGTTCAAGCGCATCGGGCTGACGGAGGCGCGGTGGGATTTCGGACAAAATCCGGGTCATGATACGACCGCAGACCGATCCGCATGAACGCTGTCATGTCCATAGTCCGAAAATCGCGAGGCCTGATGCAGGTCGTTGCGTCTGTCCTGGCCACGTCGGTCGTGGTGCTGCCCTTGCCGTCGGCGCAAGCCCAGACGCCAGGCCAGGCCGGTCAGCAGGCTCCAGCAGATAGCGAAGCGGCGCTGAAGGCCCGGATCGATGCGGCCTACAAGCTGATGATGGAGGCGGGGCGCTTTGATGAAGGTTATGCGCAGTTGCGGGCAGCATTGCTCGATGCGGCCAGAAGCGACCTCTACGAATTTACGGTCGAGAGCTACTCGAACGCCGGTGCGACGTTCCTCAACAACCAGATTCTCGACAACGCCGAGGAGATTTTTGCCGAAGGCCTGAAAACCAGGGCGATGCAGCAGGATGTCGCCAAGCGCGCCGATTTCTATCTCAACTACGCGATGCTGAAGCAGGCCGAGAAAGACTACCAGGGCTTCGTTTCGATGTGCGCTACGGCAACCAATCTCTACGCCCACTACCATGGCACGGAATCCCAGGAACTCATGTATGCCAACGATGTGCTGGCGACAGGGATCGCCGCATTCGGTCAAATCGCTGCGGCGATCAATGTTGACCAGCGCAATCTGGAGATTGCGGAGCGGGTGCTTGGTCAGGATGATCGCTTCACCTGGAAACTGCAGAACAATCTGGCCGATATGCTGCGCCAGATGGGCGCGCCAACCCGCGCCTTGCAGTATGATCTGAACGTGATTGAGAAGCGCATCGGCTACTACGGGCCAAATCATTTCAATGTTCTGGTCAGCGCCAACAACACGGCTCAGGACTATCTCGACCTCGCCAAGTACGACGAGGCCTTGCGCTATTTCCAGCAGGACCGGGACATTGCCGTCGTTCTCAAGCGGGAAGGCAATCTGGTCGAGCAGGCCGATGCGTGGCTGCTCTACACCAGGGCGCTCTCGGGTGCACAGCCGCTCGACGCGCCGACGCTCGCACGCTTGCTGCCGCTGACCAACGACGCGAGTTATCCCGAGATATTGGCAATCAAGATCGCCAACCTGCTCGCCGCGCATTTCGCCGCCATGGGCGATACCGAAAACAGCATGAACCAACTCGATCGGGCCCATAGCATCGCCGGATCGACATACGGCTCGGTGCACCCGCTGACCTTTGCCGCGCGGCAGGCTATGGCCAACCTCAAAGCGAAGTCGAATCCCGAGGCCGCAGCCGCCGATTTTGCGGCTCTCAACGACGACATGTTGCGGTGGAATTGGTTCCAGGTGAGCACGGCCGCCAACCCGGTCGTCGCTGAAGCCAGCCGGGCCTTGGCCGATGACATGCTCTACGACTATGCGCGGCTGGCAAAAAACAACGCATCGGCAGTGCCGGCATTCGCTGAAGCGGCGCGCCGCTGGCCGACGCTCGAAAACGACAAACGGGATCAGTTGCGCAGACTGTCGCGTTTGATCGATCCGAACGACATGGAGACGCGGCACTTGATCCAGGCCGGGATACGGCTGTCCCTGGCCTACCAGGAGGCTGCTTCCAGTGGCGACAGTGCCGACGATCCAGGTGCCGTGCAGCCCGACCAGGCTCAGGCGGCGTACGAAAAGGCGATCACGAGAGTCACGACCAGATACAGTTTCGGACAGAGCGCTGTGGACAAGCCGCTGCCATCCGCCGGCACGCTGCTGAAGCCCAACGAGGCGCTCGTCGATTACTTCATCACCCGCAAGTGGCGGGCGGACCGCGAGAGCGCCGATCCGCTGGAAGATGAGCGGCTCTATGCGATCGTCACGCGCAAGGATCAGCTGCCACGCCTCTATGATCTCGGCGATCCGCGCCGACTGATCTCGGCTGCTCATGAAACGCGCATGGCGAACCTCAGATCGACCCGTTCCGCGCAGGAGCGTGGCGCTGTGACTTTGGTCGATCTGAATGCCACGTTCACCGGGCTCTATGCCGGTCTCATCGCACCTCTGGAGCCGTCGCTTGGTGGCGCCGACACGCTCTTCGTGGTGCCGGACGGCAAACTGTTCTCGGTGCCGTTTCCCTTGCTGCAGGACAGCAAGGGCGCGTCGCTTGATGACCGCTTCCTGGTGCGCATGCTGACGCGGCCGGAATCGTTGTTGAACGCCGGCGTCGATCAGAGCTTTCCCAAGACCGGCAAGGCCTTGCTGGCCGGCGGTCTGGATTATACGCGCGGATCGGAAA
>NZ_RZRQ01000384.1:0-5101 GCF_003997785.1 Mesorhizobium sp. M7D.F.Ca.US.004.01.2.1
GGCTGATATCAGACGATCTGGCGAGCGGCCGGCTGGTGGAAATCGACCTCGAGTCCTTCAGGGAGGTGAGTTCGCCCCTGTTTGCGATGCATCGCAACGACCGCAGCCCGAAGCCGGCGGCGGCCTGGCTGATCGACCAATTCAAGCGCCAACTCGGCTGCTTCAACGAGTTCGAGCCGGGCGAGGTGCCTGAAGAGGAGCTGGAGACAGCCCATCGATCAGCGCCATGAGAACAGTGCGATAATCCTGCGCTGAGGCGCCGGCCTCGATCGCCAGGGCGGCGCGGTCGAAGGCTGCGCCGAGCAGCGCGGTCAGCGCTTCCGCCGGCAATCTCGTCATCGCCTGCGCCCGCATTGCCGCGACCAGCCCTTCGCGCAGCGAGCGGTTGCCGTGGCGGTTGTCGATCGCGTCCATTGCGGGGCGTCCAAGCACGGCCGGGCCATCGAGCAGCAACAGCCGCGTGCGGCCGGGTGCGCGCATGGCGGCGAGATAGGCATCTGAGCCGGCAATCAGTGCTTCGCGCGCATCGAGCGAGGGCGGCGAGGCGCGCTCGATCTCTTCGGCGACCGCTGCCGCCTCCTGCTCGACCACGGCTGCAAACAGCGCCTGCTTGTCGGCAAAATGGTGATAGAGCGCACCGCGCGTCACGCCGGCGGCGGCAGCGATCTCCGGCGTGCCGGTCTCGGCATAGGATTTTTCCGTAAACAGCTTTCGTGCCGCGGCAATCAGGTCGGCGCGCGTCGCTTCGGTGCGGTCGCGGTTGGAACGGCGTGTGGTTTCCTGTTGCATACATGCAGCCTGTATGTTAATTCAATCTACATGCAGACTGTATGTTAATTGACGGGAGAAGGAAAGATGAAGACCACGAGCTACTACCCGGTGCTGATGACGGGCGACGTCGCCGGCACGACGGCGTTCTATGTCGAGCATTTCGGTTTCCAGCCGCTGTTTACGAGCGACTGGTATGTGCATCTGCAATCGGTGGACAACAAACGCGTCAATCTGGGCATCGTCCAGGGCGACCATGAGACTATCCCGGAAGAGGGGCGGGGCCGCACCTCGGGCCTGCTGATCAATTTCGAGGTTCGCGACCCGGACGCGGTCTATAAGCGTGTCGTCGCTGCCGGCTTGCCGATCCTGCGTTCGCTGCGCGACGAGCCCTTCGGCCAGCGCCATTTCATCACCAAAGACCCCAATGGCGTGCTGATCGACGTCATCAAGCCGATCCCGCCGAGCGAGGCGTTTCTGGCGCAGTATGCAGAGGGAGCGGCGGGAGCCTGAGCGCCCGCCTCAGCCAGCCCTTGCCACCGGCGTCACCGTCACCTGGCTGACGCCGGTGCGGCGCACGACGGTGCACAGCGTCTCGCGGCCGATGCGTTCGGCGTCGAGCATGCGCACGAGGTCGTCGACGCCGGTGACAGGACGGCCGTCGATGGCGGCGATGATGTCGCCTTCCTTCAGGCCGGCCTTGGCCGCCGGGCCATCCTTCTCGACGCTGCGCAGCCGCACTGCGGTGCTGGTCGAGACCTGCGATAACAAGGCCGCGCGGCGCGGCAGATTGGTGGTGTCGGCCGAGACGCCGATGAAGGCGCGGCGCACGCGGCCGAAGCGGATGATCTCCGAAATGACGAAGTTGGCGGTGTTGGAGGCGACCGCGAAAGCGATGCCTTGCGCGCCGTGGATCATGGCGGTGTTGACGCCAATGACCTCGCCCGCCGACGACACCAGCGGCCCGCCGGAATTGCCGGGGTTGAGCGCCGCGTCGGTCTGGATGACGTCGTCGATCAGCCGGCCGGTGGAGGCGCGCATAGAGCGGCCAAGCGCCGAGACGACGCCAGAGGTGACGGTCCATTCGAAGCCGAGCGGATTGCCGATGGCAATGGCGATCTGGCCGCGCCGCAGCCGCTTGGAATCGCCCAGCGGCGCGACGTCGGCAAAGCTGCCATCGGCGCGCACCAGCGCGATGTCGGTGTCGGGGTCGCGGCCCAGCACGCGGCCTTCGCTGGACGACCCGTCCGGCATCGAGACGCGTACCGTCCTGGCGTCGCCGACGACATGGAAGTTGGTGACCACCAGCCCGTCCGGCGCGATGACGAAGCCCGAACCATGGCCGCCCTGACCGCCGACGCGCTCGATGCGGCAGACGGCCGGGCCGATGCGGTCGACGGCGTCTGCAACGGTCGTCGAATAGGCGTCGAGCAACGTGTCATCAGTTTGGAATTTGGTGGCGGCGAGGGCCATGATCAGGCTCCGTGTTTTCAGGCGAAAGGATGACTATATGTGCGGAGCGGGCCGAACCGTCGCGACCTGACCAGATGGCCAGTCAAACCAGCAACTAGCCGTCAGGCGAGTACCTCCGGGCGCGCTGTCGAGCGATATCTGGGGCATGGATGAACCCAGGAGATATTCATGAGCGACTTCAATCTGAATGCATTTTCCGACGCCATCGCCGATCTCGCGGCACAAGCGGCTCCGGCAACGGCGAGTTTCGCCACGCATCATCACCGCACGGCAAGCGCCTTTCACTGGCGTGACGGCTATTTCGTCACCGCCGAAGAGGCCGTCGAGGCCGGCGAGGAGATCGAGCTGGTGCTGGCCTCGGGCGAGACCGTGAAGGCCGAACTGATCGGCCGCGATCCGTCGACCGGCGTTGCCCTGCTGAAGCCGGCGGGGGCCGTCAGCGCCGTGCCGTTGGCCATGGCCGATGCAGTGCGGCCGGGCAACATCGCCATCGCCATCGGCAACAGCCAGGGCTCGGCTCTGGCCGTGTCGGGTTCGGTCGGCGAAGTCGGTCCGGCCTGGCGCTCGATGCGCGGCGGCACCATCGACCGGCGCATCAATCTTGCCGTCGGCGCCGGCGGCCGTTTCGAAGGCGGTCCGGTGCTCGATGCCAAGGGCGCACTGATCGGCATGCTGTTGTTCGGACCGCGCCACCGGGCGCTGGTCATGCCTTACGAGACGATCGAGCGGGCGGTCGCGACCCTGCGTGAGAAAGGCCATGTCGCGCGCGGTTATCTCGGCGCCGGCCTGCATCCGGTACGCGATCGCGATGCGCAGGGCGCGATGGTGATGAGCCTCGACGACGATGGTCCCGCCAAGGCCGCCGGTCTCTCACTTGGCGACATCATCATGGCGTGGAACGGCGAGGCCGTGCATGGTCCGCGCGACCTGATCCGCAGGCTTGGACCCGACAGCGCCGGCGCTTCGGTGACGCTGGGCGTGGTGCGCGGCGGCGAACAGCGCGATGTCGCGCTGACAATCGGCGAAAAGCCGCTGAGCTGAGGTGATCGATGGACACGCTCACCAGCGACCGGATCATGCATGACGGTGCCGTCTCGCGGCGGCTGGTGGTGCTGATTGCGCTTGGCGATGCGGAGCGCGCCGAGCGCCTGGCTACCTCGCTTGCCGCCAGCGATGACCTGCTGCCGGTCGTGGCCGGCAGAGCCGATGTCGCCATCGTTGACGACCGGAGCGGTGAGGCGGTGCCGGCCGCCATTCCAAGGGTGCTGCTGTCGGGACGCGGCGACGAGCGGCCCACCGGTGAGGTGTTGGCCGTCATGGCGGCGGGCGCGGACGATTTGTTGATCGCCGCAGCAGTGCGGCTGGCTGCGGCCGGCTATCGCGTATCGAACGATGGCAGAAGCGGGCGCCATGAGCATTTCCATGCCGGTGATGGCGAGCCGTTCGAGGAGGAAACCCCCGACGAGCATGCTGTCCGGCCTTCGCTGTCGCCGCGCGAAGCGGAAGTGCTGGCGCTGCTGGCTGAGGGCGCTCCCAACAAGGTGATCGCGCGGCGCCTCAACATCTCCGTGCACACGGCGAAGTTCCACGTCGCCGCAATCCTGATCAAGCTCGGTGCGGCCAACCGCACCGACGCGATCGCCATTGCGATGCGGCAGGGGTTGGTGCTGGTTTAGGAACGACGTGTCCGGCAGTTTTTGGCGATCATTGGAAGAGTCAGCGCCGCCCCTCATCCGCCTGCCAGCACCTTCTCCCCGTATAGTGACGGGGAGAAGGGAGATAGCCGCGCCGCTGGCGCTTGCTCTGCAATATTGATGATTGGCGAAATCATCGGCACAGCCTCTTTCTCCCCGTCACTATACGGGGAGAAATGCCCGGCAGGGCAATGAGGGGCGGCGCGACGCTGAGGTTGAGATATGCATCATCTGGTCGGGATCCCGAGTTCGTCGTAGCCGAGTATCTCGTCCTCCGTCATCGGGTGGTCTCTCATAGGTATCTGGCCTGCTTGCTCTGAAATTTCCATAAGCCTCACGATCAGGTCAGACTCGTTTTGCTGAGAAGTCAGGTTTTCGCGAGCAATTTCGTTTTCGAGGCTCTGCCGGATCGCTTCCGTCACGGACACGCCACGGCTCATGGCGAGTTCTCGGGCCAGCCGCTCCACTTCGACATTCTTAATCAACAAAGCCATTTGGTGATCTGCCATCCGGTGTGGGAATTATATGCCAAATCGGTTGTGACGCCACGTCGTTTGCAGCCGGCAAGACACGGGACCCTCCGCAACGTCACCATAGCTTCCGCCTCAAGCTCTTGTATCCGGCAGCGCCACAGGCAAGGATTGCGCAACGAGATAAAGCCATTGGAGGGAAAAATGTCGCTCAAGGGAAAGACGCTGTTCATCTCCGGCGGGTCGCGCGGCATCGGGCTGGCGATCGCGCTGCGTGCGGCACGCGACGGCGCCAATGTGACGATCGCCGCCAAGACCGCCGAGCCGCATCCGAAGCTGCCGGGCACGATCTATACGGCGGCCGAAGAGATCGAGCAGGCCGGCGGCAAGGCGCTGCCCGTGCTGTGCGACATCCGTGAGGAGGCACAGGTGGCCGAGGCGGTCGCCAGGACCGTGGAAAAGTTCGGCGGCATCGACATCTGCGTCAACAATGCCAGCGCCATCCAGCTCACCGGCACGCTGGAAACCGACATGAAGCGCTACGACCTGATGCATCAGATCAACACGCGCGGCACCTTCCTGGTATCCAAAATGTGTATCCCGCACCTGAAGTTGGCTGCAAATCCTCACATCCTGAATCTGGCGCCGCCGCTCGACATGAAGGCCAAGTGGTTCAAGAACCACGTCGCCTACACC
>NZ_RZRQ01000385.1:0-5064 GCF_003997785.1 Mesorhizobium sp. M7D.F.Ca.US.004.01.2.1
CTCAGTGACCGCGCCAGAGTGCTCGGCGACGGGGGTTATGAACTGCAGAATGGAAACCGGATATCGTTCAACCAATGGTACCGGGCAAGCTGGGTCGACATGCACGTGGACCTGCTGACACAGATCACGGAGGATACCGGCATCCTTTGGGGATTTGGGACCGGAGAAGCGGGCGAGAAGTATCGGATCGAGCCCAGCCTCAAGCTTGGTTTCCTCACTCAGATGCATCCGAGTGCCAACAGCACTCTTTCCTTGTCGCTCACCACGACCGTCGGCGGCAATCTCACCGAAAAGTCCTGCCAAGCCGACTATGGTGTTTTGGGCACCTACGGCGTCAATTGCCGGCTCGCTGCCAGCGAGATGGCGCCGGAGGAAACCTTGAAATATCTGGTTAACGCTAAACCGGAGAGGCAGCATCTCTGGCTGAACTACCGTGTTACCTTCTAATCGCGAGGGGGCGTGCATGAAATGTCACCCAGCTGCCGGAAAGTCGCGATAGTGCGTCCTAGCTCTTGTTTGAACCGGGGTAAGAACATGTCAAATAATCGTTGGAAGTTCGGTGTCGCCACGGCGCTCGCCCTTCTGCCGGCATCGATGGCGGCGGCGCAAGACGCTGTTGGTCCCGATCCGCTGTCGGCGCTTTGCGTCAGCGATCAATCGAGCGCTTCCATCTGTCTGAGCGCTACCCTGCCTACAACCCCATCGCAGACTGTGCAAAACTGGATGAGCCCCGATGTCGGTGCCGCCTGGCGTGCTGGCTACAAGGGAAAAGGCGTCACGATCACGATCGTCGACGACTTCTCCAGCACATCGCGCTTCTCAGGTAATTTCGGCGTCGGAGTTCAAACCCAGCGGCACGGCGAATGGACGCGCGAGGAAGCCAGCATGATTGCGCCCCTGGCAACCATAAGGTCGAAAGACTTCTCCACAGCTTCGTCCGTCACGCTGGCGCCGGGCCTGAACGTGCTCAATCTGAGCTATGGCATGTACGCCAAGGCGGGCTACAGCGCGAACCAGATCGGATGGAGCGCCGAGGAAGCTTCCATCATCTCCTACGCCACCAAAGGAACGGCGGTGGTTTCGAAGGCCGCGGGCAATGACTCGGTTGCCGTGGGCGGTATCACGGGCGGTCAGCAGGACTATCTCGACCTCGCTTTGATCGGAAAGACGTCCGCGATTTTCGTCGGCGCGCTCAACGCGAACGGCACAACGTCAAACCCGACCGGGATGGCCTGGTACTCCAACACTGCCGGCTCCAATCCGCTTGTGCAGAGCCATTTCCTGGTCGTAGGGGTCGCGGGGGACAAGACAGGCCTTTACGGCACCTCCTTCGCCGCACCGATCATTTCCGGTTACGCGGCGATCGTGGGCAGCAAATTCACCAAGGCAACGCCGACCCAGATCACCAACCAGTTGCTCAATACGGCCCGGACCGACACGCTGATTGGCTATAGCCCCTCGGTCTATGGCAAGGGCGAGGCAAGCCTTTCGCGCGCCCTGGCTCCCGTATCGATCAAATGAACGGTACCGCCATTAAGGGCGAAGTGCTTCCGCGGCGCGTTCAAGCAACGCGCCGCGATCAGACGTAAATCCCGCTTCAACCCATTCCGCTTCCAGATTCCTGAGGATTTCGCCAAGTTTCGGCCCTGGAGTTGCACCGAGCGCAGTCAGATCGGCACCTTTCAGCGGAAACAACGGCTTTTCCCATTTGGCGGCGAAGGCAAGCAGGCGCGAAAAGCCACCGGCTTCGAGCAACGCCGCATTGTCCTCGACGGCGCGTACCCTGGCTGCCGCGAGCGACAGCCGCAGACGGTCGGCAAATCCCTGCCGGTCGCCCCGATAGAGCCTTTTCGCCAGCTCGCTCTCGGTCGTCTTCGGCTCGACGGCGGTGGCAAGCGCCCAGTGGCGCAGGCGATCCGCTTCAGCCGTCGAAAATTTGAGTCGCTCGGCGAGCACCTTCATACGCGCCGCATCCGGCGGCACGATCGCCTCCAGCCTTAACAACGGATCAGCCGTCCAGCCCAGATCCTTCTCAGCCTTGGTCAGCCCGTGGATCGCGTCGATGCCCCATTTCTCGCTTTCCGGCAGTGCGGCGGTCAAAACACTGGCCTGCCGCATCCAGAGCAGCGCCCGCGAGGGATCAGGCGCCGACAAAAGCTTCTTCAGTTCCGACCAGATGCGCTCGGCCGAAAGCTGGGCCAGCCCTTCCTTCAGCCGGGCACAGGCCTTCAGTCCCTCGGCATCCGGCCGGCCATCGCCATACCAGGCGAAGAAGCGGAAGAAGCGCAGGATGCGCAGGTAATCCTCGCGGATACGCGCTTCCGCATCGCCGATGAAGCGCAGCCGGCGCGCCTCGATGTCGGCGATGCCGCCGACTAGGTCGACAATCCTGCCATCGGCCTCGGCATAAAGCGCGTTGATGGTGAAGTCGCGCCGCTCGGCGTCGAGCTTCCAGTCGCGCCCGAACGACACCTTGGCCCGCCGCCCATCGGTCTCGATATCGGCGCGCAAAGTGGTGATCTCATAAGGCTTGCCACCGGCGACAACCGTGATCGTGCCATGCTCGATGCCGGTCGGCACCGCCTTGAAGCCCTCCGCCTCGGCGCGGCGGATGGTTTCCTGCGGCAAACACGTGGTGGCGATGTCGATGTCGGCGACCGGCTGGCCCATCAGCGTGTTGCGCACCGCACCGCCCGCGACACGCGCCTCTTCACCGCCCTCGGCCAGTGCGGCCAGCAGGCGCTGCAGATGCTTGTCGGTAAGCCAGTCGGCCCTGCCCGCGATCGAGACACTCACGCATAGAGCCTTTCATACAGCGTACGGATGATGCCGGCGGTGACGCCCCAAATGCGCCGGTCGCCATAAGGCATGTCGTAGAAGAACCATTCGAGATCGTTCCACATGCGGCTGTCGCGCTTGTGGTTGACCGGGTCCATCAGAAAGCGCAGCGGCACTTCGAAGGCGGCGTCGACCTCGTCGGCGTTGAGCACCAGCTCAAAACCCGGCCGCACGATGCCCAGCACCGGTGCGATGCGGTAGCCGCTGCCGGCGACATAGTCGGGCATGCGGCCGATGATCTCGATGCGATCCGGGGCAAGGCCGATCTCCTCGAAGGTCTCGCGCAACGCCGCCGCTTCCGGACTGGCATCGGTCGGGTCTATGGTGCCGCCGGGAAAGGCCACCTGCCCCGAATGGTTGCGCAGCTTTTCAGCTCGCTTGGTCAAAAGAACCGTCGCATCGCCCTCATGATCGACCACCGGGATCAGCACGGCCGCATCGCGCAACGCCTTGCCCTGGTGAAGGCGCGGATGACCCGGATTGAAGCGATGGTCGCCATAGTCATCACCGGCATGCGCATCCGGCTGCGCCGCAAAGCGCGCGCGAAAATCCGCTGATGAAAACGGCGCCGGCGACATCTGGTCCATCACGCGCTCAGCCGCTTCAACTGGTCCGCCGGCATGATCGGGAACACCGCGCCTTTCGAGCGCACGGCAAACATCGTCTTGCCGCCGATCTCGATCTCCTCGCCATACCCGACCAGCTCATACATCACCGGCCGCGCCACCAGCGCCTCCAGCCGGCCGCGCACCAGCACATAGGGCTTCAGGCCACCGGTCTCGTGCTCATCGACAAAGCGCAGCGGCCGCTCCGGCCCGGCCTCGACGACATCGCCGACATTGGTGCGGAAGGTGATGATCCGCGCGTCGCCGTCACCCGAAACATCCATCTCGACGGCGATGAAGGGCGCATCGGCGACGCGGATGCCGACTCGCTCCACCGGCGTCACCAGATAGGTCTTGCCGTCCTCGTCCTTGCGCAGCACCGAGGAGAAAAGCTGCACCAATGGCATGCGGCCGATCGGCGTGCCCAGATAGAACCAGGTGCCGTCGGCTTTGATCTCCATGTCGAGATCGCCGCAAAAGTCCGGATTCCAGCGCTCGACGGGTGCCGCGCCCTTGCCGGCGCGGGCCGCGCGCGCGATCAGCGCCTCGAGCCCCCGCGCCTCGGTGGCATCAGTCAGGCTTTCTTCACGATGTTCCAAGGGTCCCGTCATGGTCACGAAATAGTCACTGTTGTTCCGCTTGTCAGCCTAAGTCTGTGATTTAAGTTCAAATGCAGACGCTAGGCGAGGCCGAATCGCGGCAGTCATGGTATGCTGCAGGCTGGTATTTCCAACCACGAGGATCGATGCGGCATGAGCGTGATGGTCAAGGAAAGCCCGATCAGCGAGAAGGACATGATCGCCGAGGCCGAGAAGGCGCTGGCGGATATTTCCAGAATCCGCGACGGGGTCGGCCGGGTCATCTTCGGCCAGGAGAGCGTCGTCGAGCGCACGCTGGTGGCGCTGCTGGCCGGCGGCCATGCGCTGCTGGTCGGCGTGCCGGGCCTCGCCAAGACCAAGCTGGTCGAAGCGCTGGGCATCGTGCTCGGCCTCGATTCGCGCCGCATCCAGTTCACGCCGGACCTGATGCCGTCGGATATCCTCGGCTCCGAAGTGATGGAGCAGGACGAGATCGGCAAGCGTTCCTTCCGCTTCATCTCCGGGCCGATCTTCGCCCAACTTCTGATGGCCGACGAGATCAACCGCGCCTCGCCGCGCACCCAGTCGGCGCTGCTGCAGGCGATGCAGGAATACCATGTCACCATTGCCGGCGCCCGCTACGACCTGCCGGCGCCCTTCCACGTGCTGGCAACGCAGAACCCGCTGGAGCAGGAAGGCACCTATCCGCTGCCCGAGGCCCAGCTCGACCGCTTCCTGATGCAGGTCGACATCCTCTATCCCGAAATCGAGGCCGAGCGCCGCATCCTGCTGGAGACCACCGGCATCGAGGACGCCAAGGCCCAGAACGTACTGCAGCCGGCGCGGCTGAAGGAAATCCAGACGCTGATCCGCCGCATGCCGGTGCCCGAAAGCGTCGTCGAGGCGATCCTCACGCTGGTGCGCTCGGCGCGTCCCGGCCAGGGCAATGCCGAGACCGACAAGCATGTCGCCTGGGGCCCCGGCCCGCGCGCCAGCCAGGCGCTGATGCTATGCACAAGGGCGCGCGGGCCGGGGCCCCAGGC
>NZ_RZRQ01000386.1:0-5047 GCF_003997785.1 Mesorhizobium sp. M7D.F.Ca.US.004.01.2.1
CCTTGGCGTTGGTGGCATTCTTGACTTTACCCAGTTCCGGCGCGAGCTGTGCGGCTTCCCCGTTGAACAGGCCCACGATCCGTACCAGCCAATCGGGAAGCTGCCTGGTCGAGATGCGCGCCGCCGCATCGCCCAATCGCGTTTTCAAAGTCTGGGCGATCTCCCGCACCGTCATGAAATCGCCGGCGATGGCCAGGAACCGCTCGCCCTTGGCGGCGGGATTGGTCATGGCACGCACATGCAGCTCCGCCACGTCGCGTGCGTCGACGACGCCGAAGGACAGGCGTGGCAGCCCGGGCATGGCGCCGTTCATCATACGTTGGACAAATTCGGTGGAGGTGGAATGGTCGGACCCGAGGACCGGCCCGAAGATACCGACCGGATTGACGACGGCCAGCTCCAGCTTGCCACCCTCGGTGGCCACGAAATCCCAGGCAGCGCGTTCGGCCAAGGTCTTCGACTTCACATAGGCACTGACCTTGGCCGTAGGATCGGTCCAGCTCTCCTCGGTGAACGGCTGGCCTCCGGGCGGCATCTTGCCGTAACCGATCGCCGCGAAGGATGAGGTCAGCACGACGCGTTTGACATGGGCGTCTCGTGCGGCCCGCAGCACCCGTAACGCGCCCTCACGAGCCGGAATGATCAGCTCGTCTTCATGCTTCGGCACCCCGGCCGGGAATGGCGAGGCCACATGCAGGACGTAGTCGCAGCCAGCAACGGCTTGTGGCCAGCCCGCGTCGCTCATGAGATCGGCGATTGCAAAGGAGAGCCTGTCGCCCGGTTCAGTGCCACCAGCCTTGAGCATGGCCAGAACATCGGCTTCACGCTTGGCGGAGCGCACTGTCGTGCGCACGCGATACCCGGCGTTCAGCAGTTCGGCAATGCAGTGAGCACCGAGGAAGCCTGATCCGCCGGTGACAAGCACCAATTCGCCGCTCATGCCCGCCTCCGCAACTGTTGAAGTCTACGCGTTCGAGCCCGTCAGATCGCCACCTGTGTACCGATCTCCACCACGCGTCCGGTCGGGATCTGGAAATATTCGGTCGCGTCGGCCGCCGTGCGCGCCAGGCCGATGAACAGCCGGTCCTGCCACACCGGCATGCCGGAATTGGGCGAGGCCTTGAGCGAACGCCGCGACAGGAAGAACGAGGTCGTCATGATGTCGAACTTCCAGCCCTGCTTGCGGCAGATCGCCAGCGCACGCGGGATGTTAGGCTGTTCCATGTAGCCGAAGGTCAGCGTCACCCGCATGAACAGCTCGTTGACCGTCTCCATCTTGACCCGGTCGCTGTCGGGCACCACCGGTTGCGGCGCGGTCACCACCGAAAGGATGACGTTCTGCTCATGCAGCACCTTGTAGTGCTTCAGGCTGTGCATCAGCGCGGTTGGGGCGCTGAGCGGATCGCTGGTCAGGAACACGGCGGTGCCGGACACCAGCTGCGGCTTTTTCTTCAACAGATTGCCGGCGAGGAAATCGAGAGGGATCTCGTTGCGGCGGGTCTTGTCGAACAGATAGCGGCTGCCGCGCACCCAGGTCCACATGGCCAGCACGATGGTGAAGGCCACGGCCAGCGATGCCCAGCCGCCCTCGAACACCTTGACGATGTTGGAGGCAAAGAAGCCAATGTCGATAAAGCCGAACAGCGCCGTCAGCGAGACCGCCAGCCACAGTTGCCATTTCCAGATACGCGTCATGACGACATAGAGCAGCACCGTCGTCACCAGCATGTTGCCGGTCACCGAGATGCCGTAGGCCGACGCCAGCCTGCTGGACTCGCCGAAGCCGACGACCAGCATCATCACCACCAGCGCCAACAGGAGATTGACGCGCGGCATGTAGATCTGGCCGGACTGTTTCTCCGACGTATGCAGGATTTCCAGGCGCGGCAGCATGTTGAGCTGCACCGCCTGCCTGGTCAGCGAGAAGGCGCCCGATATCACCGCCTGGCTGGCGATGACGGTGGCGGCGGTCGCCAGCACGACCATCGGGATCAGCGCCCAGCCCTCGTTCATCTCGAAGAACGGATGGCCGACGACGCCGTTCTTGGCCAGCACGAAGGCACCCTGCCCGGCATAGTTAAGCAGCAGGCAGGGAAACACGATCGCCAGCCAGGCCAGCACGATCGGCTTGCGGCCGAAATGGCCGAGATCGGCATAGAGTGCTTCCGCGCCGGTGACGGCGAGGAAGATGGCGCCGATGGTCACGAAAGCGACGTCGGGCGAATTGATCAGAAAGGCAACGATGTAGTGCGGGCTCACCGCCCACAGGATTTCCGGATCGGCGATGATGTGGTTGAGACCGGAAAGGCCAATGGCCAGGAACCATACCGCGGTCACCGGGCCGAACACCAATCCCACCCCGCCCGTGCCAAAGCGCTGCACAGCGAACACCATGGCAAGAATGACCAGTGTCAATGGCACGACATAAGGCTGGAAGGTCGGCGTGACGACATTCATGCCCTCAACCGCCGACAGCACCGAAATCGCCGGCGTGATGACAGCGTCACCGAAGAAAAGCGATGCCCCGACGATGCCGATACCGAGCATCAGCGCCGAGCGCTTGGGAAAACTGCCGCGCGCCAGCGCCATCAGCGACAGCACGCCGCCCTCGCCGCGGTTGTCGGCGCGCAGCACGAACATGATGTATTTGATTGTGACGATGATCGTCAACGACCAGATGATCAGCGACAAAACGCCAAGAATATCGCCGCGCTGGGCGACATTGCCGCCCGACGACGCCACGAGCGCCTCGCGAAAGGCATAGATCGGGCTGGTGCCGATATCCCCATAGACGACACCGAGCGCGCCCAGCATCAGAACCTTGGTGCTGTGCTGTTCGACTTCCGAATGGCTCGATTGTTCGACGGGTTCTGCCTCACTACCAGTATTGGTAAGGGCCATGGACGACACTCCGATAAGCGCGCGGTGCTCTACGCTTGCTGCGATGCAATATCAAGTGCCGTCGCGTAATGGCTGCCATGCCTGCCACGCGAGGCTGCCATCGCTACCATCCGCAGGCCTTGAGGAACCGACCCACCGTGCCGGCCATGCCATACTCCAACGCGTCGGCTGTCAACCCGTGTCCGATCGACACTTCGGCCAATGCCGGAATGCGCCTGGCAAGTGCCGGCAGGTTGCTGACCACCAGATCGTGCCCGGCATTGACCTGAAGCCCGGCAGCAAGGGCGGCGTCGGCGGTTTTTCCCAGTCTTTCCAGCTCCTTGGCCGCCTTGGCGGAATCGGAATGATAGCTGCCGTAGGGACCCGTATAGAGCTCGATGCGGTCGGCGCCGGTGTCGTGTGCGGCCGCCACGCAATCGGGGTCCGGATCGGAAAACAGCGACACGCGAAAGCCCCCCTTCTTCAGACGCTTGACGATCGGAGTGAGGAACGCGGCCTGGGTCGCGAAGTTCCAGCCATGGTCCGATGTCGCCTGGGCCGGATCGTCCGGCACCAGCGTCACCTGTTCGGGCTGATGCTTTTCCACAAGCAGCAGGAAATCCTCGGTCGGATAGCCCTCGATGTTGAATTCCGCGCGCGGAAACTCGTCGTCGATCAGCGACCGTATCGCGGGCAGATCGGAGCGTCTTGTGTGCCGCTCGTCGGGGCGCGGATGCACCGTCAGCCCATGCGCCCCGGCCGCGAGCGCAATGCGGCCGAGACCGATGACATCAGGCCACGGCAGGTCGCGCCGGTTGCGCAGCATGGCGATGGCATTGAGATTGACGGAGAGCTTTGCGGGCATGCGGGCGGCCTCGTAAAATCATTCGACGCGCCACCTATAATGCCTTTGGCGGGAACAGTAATGCCTTTGGTGGGAACAGACTGGGGGTTTCGGGTGTTCCAAGCCTGATGAACATATCCGGGAAAGGAACCGCCCATGAATTTCCTCGATTCCGTGCCGGCGATCCGTCGTATCGAGACCAGCCGTGACGACCTTTTCGCCATCGACATCGTCGGGCACGTCTCCGCGGCCGACGGCGAAAACCTTTTCGGGCTGATGGAGGCCGCCTATGCCCTTCATCCGCGCATCGATGTGCTGGTGCGCCTCGTCGACCATGATGGCGTCGACTGGACCCATATCGCGGACGAAACCCTGAAGCAGGGCGCCATCCATGCATTGGAACATGTCGGCCGTTGCGCGACGATCGGCAAACCGGACTGGATAGCGGACGCTCAACGCTTTCTGCCGGCTTCGCCACCAATCGAGTTCAGGCATTTCAAGGCGCAAGACGAGGCTGCCGCCTGGCAATGGCTCGGCGCCAGCCCGATTGGCGAGCGATAGCTACCTGACGATCGTCAGCCGCTCGGCCGCCCGCGTGATGGCGGTGTAGAGCCAGCGCTGGCGGGTTTCCTTGAAGGCCCAGCTTTCATCGAACAGCACAATCTCGTTCCACTGCGAGCCCTGCGCCTTGTGCACGGTCAGCGCGTAGCCATAGTCGAAATCGTCGAAGCGCTTCTTCTGCTGCCAGGGGATGTCGGCATCCGGGTCCTCGAAGGCCGCCTTGAGCAGCTTGATCTTGGCGACACCGCGATCCGGATCGTCCTCTTCCGGCGACACCAGAAGGTTGATGCCGGGCTTCACCGTCTCGCGCGACGAGGTCATGACCTTCCACAGCGAGCCGTTGAGCAGGCCCTTGGCCGGATCGTTGCGTAGGCAGACCAGCTTGTCGCCAGCCTGCGGATAGTCGGCATTGAAGCCTTTGAGTTCGCGCAGCCGCTGATTGTAGCGGCGGCGCGTGCGGTTGGTGCCGACCAGCACCTGGTCCGCCTTCAGCACCAGCTCCTGGGTGACGTCTTCCTTGCCGATGACCTGCGCCGTGCCATAGTCGCCACGCATGAACTCGCGGCCCTCGCGCACATCGAGCGCCAGCCGCAGGATCGGGTTGTCGCGCGCCTGCCGGTGGATTTCGGTGAGCAGGAAATCCGGCTCGTGGTCGGTGAAGAAGCCGCCACCCGAGATCGGCGGCAACTGGCCGGGGTCGCCGAGCACCAGGATCGGCGTGCCGAAACTCATCAGGTCGCGGCCAAGCTGTTCGTCGACCAT
>NZ_RZRQ01000387.1:0-5045 GCF_003997785.1 Mesorhizobium sp. M7D.F.Ca.US.004.01.2.1
GACGAGGAGAGCGTGTGGGCCGGCCTCGATCACATTTTCGCCGGCGCCGAGACACCGACCGCTATCCTGGCCATGTCAGACAGGATGGCCTTGCATGCATTGGACTGGCTGCGGCAGCGTGACATCACGGTACCGGGCGACGTTTCGATCGTCGGCTTTGACGGTGTTCCGGAAGGAGCGGTTTCCAACCCGCCGCTGACCACGATCGTCCAGCCGATCGCCGAGATGGGCCGCCTTGCCGTCAAGGCGATCCTTGAAAATGACGGCTCGTTCAGCCGGCAATCGCTGCCGGTCGAACTCCTGGTGCGGGCCTCATCCGGCCCCTCGCCCGCCTGAGCCGCCTGACGCCTCAACGCCCCATTCTTGTCGCCATCGACGACATGCCGAAGGACGCATGGACGGGCGGTGCCGGATTGTGAGCCGGCCTGCTTTTCCCGGACCAGCCGAGGCCCGAAAGCCATTCGAGATAGTAGGCGACCGCGAACTGCATGACGATGCCGGCCGATATCAACAGGCTGTCATAGGCAAATCCGCCCGGATTGATCAGCTTCAGCACCTGCGCCGCCATTGCGAGCACAGTGCCGGCAATGAAAACCGGCAGCGATCGTTTGCCCAATATGGCAAGCGGATGATCGCGCCCGGTGCGAAACAGGTTCGAGATGGCGGGGAATGCCACGATCAGGTAGCTCACCGCCAATATATGCAGCAGCCTTGGCAGTGACAGGAACGTCTTGTCGAAGCCGGTCAGCACCGGAGGCAGACCCAACCAGGAGATCTGCCCCCAGAGCGGGCTATGCACCCAGACCACAGCGGTCGCGGTGTAGGCCAAAGCCGCGCCGACCAGCCAGCGATTGACCGGGATGCTACCGCCGCGACGCACATGCAGCGTGCCTGCCAGGCCGATATTGAAAAGGAACTGCCACGACAGTGGATTAAGAAACCAGAAGCCAGGCTCGGGATAGTTGGGCGGAGCAATCTGGTAGATCCCAGCGACCAGCCACAGCGCGCCGGATGCGGCAAGCGCCGGCAATGGCCGGTAGCTGACGAAGAGCAGGAAGACCGGCGCCAGCAGGAGCAGCACGGCATAGACCGGCAGGATGTTGTTATAGCCGAGCTGGTGGCCGAGCGTCACGATGCCGATCAGCACTTGTGGCGTATTCTTGATCAACGGCTCGAGGTTGATCATCGTCAAAAGCTCCGGTCGCCTGGCAAACACCGCCGCGGCGCAGAAGATCGCCATCACCACCATGGTGGTGACGATGTGGGCGGCATAGAGCACACCAGCGCGGCGCCACATCTTCAACGTCGCCAACAACCGGTTTCCAGGCTGGAATTTCTTGCCATAGGCGAGCGCGACCGAGATGCCGGAGATCAGCACGAAGACTTCCGCCGCGTCTGAAAAGCCGAAATTCTTGTACGTCAGATACTCGAAGGCGGTACCCGGTACGTGGTCGACATAGATGGTCAGCAGAGCGAGAGCGCGGAACACATCGATACGCGTGTCGCGATCGGCGATGCGCGAATCGCGGTCTGGGACACGCGAATCGCGGTCTGGGGAAATCTGGGTGGTCATCGACAAAAAGGCCTCAAAGCTGGTTGTTCATGCCGGCAATGCGACCCCCGGCGCACCGCTTCGATTCCTCCCGAAGCAATGGTATCGGCGAAGAAACGGACTGTAATGCGCCCGGTTCAATCAACTTTCGCGGAGCTTGAAAATATTGCGTTTTGAAGCCGGCAAACAGATGGGAATCATCATGGAATCAAAAGGATGAGGCCATGACCGAAAGGACCTCACAAGATGGTGCGCTGCTGCGTGATCTCGCCTTCAGCTACCGCCTTTACAGCCCTGCGGATTCAACCGACGAATGCCTCTTCCTGCTGCATGGGTCGGGTGTCGACGAGACCACATTGGTGCCGCTGGCACGAGAGATCGCGCCGCATGCCGTGCTGATCGCGGTGCGCGGCCGCATCGTCCAGGAGGATGGTTTCCGCTGGTTCGCGCGCATCACGCCGACGCGCTTCGAACAGGCAAGCATCCGCACCGAAACCGAGGCCTTTGCGGGTTTCGTTGCTGACGCGGCCGCACGCCATCATCTCGACCTCTCCCGCACGATGTTCCTCGGCTATTCGAACGGCGCCAATCTGGTTTCGAGCCTGATGCTGCTGCGTCCGGGCCTCGTCGAACGCGCAGCGCTGCTGAGACCGATGCCGGTGCTCGATGACGTGCCGGCGACGGATCTGTCAAAGGTGCGAGCGCTCATCATCGCCGGCGCCGCGGATCTCACCTATGCGCCCTTCGCGCCGGCGCTGGTGACATTGCTCAGCCAGCATGGCGCCGAGATCGATGCCCGGATTGTTGCATCGGGTCATGAATTCGGCAGCGCCGACGCGGCGATCGTCAGGCAATGGCTGACAGCGCCAGCCACCGTCGCACAAGACTGATGGACAGTAGCCGGCGGAATGAGCTTGTCCACCGGATCGAATCCCTGCAAACCTTGCCCGTTTTCAGGCTGAAACCCGCATGTTTTGCGCCCAGAGCCGGGTCGGCCCCTTCCCTTATCCACAATGCCGACATATCCCTGTCACACACAGCCTATGGAGATACTGTTCATTTTGAGGGGAGGTCTGCATGGCCGACAAGAACAGCATCACTCTGCTCGACGACACCTCGACATTGCCGGCAATCGTTGCCGACCCGTCCGACATCGCCAGGATCGAAAGCACGATCGACGTCAGGGATCGCGCCGGCATTTCGGTCTATGGCGACCGTGCCCAGCAGGCTGTCAGCGACTATGCCGACAAGATTCTGGGTCAGCTTCGCAATCGCGATCTCGGCGACACCGGAAATCTGCTGACCGACATCATCATGAAGGCCAAGAACCTCGATCCGGCTTCGCTGAAGGACGAAGGGTTTCTCGGCAATCTGTTTTCCTCCTTCAAGGCGCGGCTCGAACGCTTCAAGGAAAAATACGAGGATGTTGCCGGCCAGATCGACCGCATCGGCCTCGAACTCGACCGCCACAAGGATACGCTGCGGCGCGACATCGCCGTGCTCGACGACCTGCATGAGCAGACCAAGGACTCGATCCTCAAGCTCGACGCCTATGTGCAGGCAGGCAAGAAATTCGTCGACGACTATCGCACCAACGAATTGCCCAAGCTGAAGGCCGCGGCGGATTCGGCCAGCGGCGATGTCGGCGGCACGCTGGAGGCGCAGACCTATCAGGATGCGGTCCAGGCGCTGGATCGTCTGGAAAAGCGCGTCTTCTATCTGGTGCAGGCGCGCCAGCTCGGCATCCAGCAACTGCCGCAGATCCGCATCGTCCAGTCCGGCGACGAGACGCTGATCGAGAACCTGCAGGCGACCTCGGCGCTCACCGTGCCGGCCTGGAAGCAGAAAATGGTCATCCTGCTTGGGCTGACCAATCAGAAATCGGCGCTCGAACTGCAAAAGACGGTGACGGACGCCACCAATGAGATGATCCGGCAGACCTCCAAGATGATGAAGGATCAGGCGATCTCGATCGAAGAACAGGCGCAGCGCGGCATTGTCGATGTCGAGACGCTGGCGCAGGCCAACCGCGATCTCATCGACACCGTGCAGGGCGTGCTGAAGGTCCAGCAGGAGGGTCGCCAGAAGCGGGCCGATGCTGAAAAGCAGATGGACCAGATGACGATCGATCTGAAGAAAGCGCTGACCCAGGCCTGATCGGAACCGCCATGCCGAAGACGCTGACGTCCGTTCTGCTGCTGGCCTTCGCGATGTTGCTGGCCGCCTGCAACGCCAGCCACGTCAAATTCTCCATCGTATCGGGCTCGGAAAACACTGTACTGCAGCCGATCGTTCAGGAGTTCTGCGACAAGCAGGGTGCCACATGCACCTTCGCCTATGAGGGCTCGCTCGACATCGGCCTTGGCTTGCAGCGGCCTGCCGGGCTCGACCAGGATGCGGTCTGGCCGGCCTCGAGTGTCTGGGTCGACCTGTTCGATTCCGGTCGCAAGGTGCGCAATTTAACCTCGATCGCGCAGATGCCGGTTATTTTGGGCGTGCGCAAATCCAAGGCCGCCGAACTCGGCTGGGTCGGCAAGCCAGTTTTCATGAAGGACATTCTGGCCGCGGTGAAGGACGGCAAGCTCAAATTCCTGATGACCTCGGCAACGCAATCCAATTCCGGCGCCAGCGCTTATCTCGCCATGCTCTCCAGCGCACTCGGCGGCAAGGAAGTGATCGAGCCCGGCGACCTCGACAATCCGAATATGCGTGAGACGGTGAGCGCTTTGCTGCAAGGCGTCGAGCGCTCATCAGGCTCGTCGGGCTGGCTGGCAGACCTCTATGTCGACTCGGCCGGCAAGGGCACCGTCTATGACGCCATGTGGAACTATGAGGCGACGCTGAAGGAGACCAACGACAAACTGAAGCAGATGGGCAAGGAGCCGCTCTATGCCGTCTATCCGGCCGACGGCGTCGCGGTCGGCGATTCGCCGCTCGGCTTCATCGACCATGGGCGCGGCCCGGAGGTCGAAAAATTCTTCACCGACCTGCTCGCCTATCTGCAGTCGGATGCGGTGCGCAAACGCATCGCCGACACCGGCCGGCGGCTGCCGCTTGGCGGCTCGGCGATCCAGGCCGCGGCCGAACCCGACTGGAATTTCGATCCGGGCAAACTGGTGACCTCGATCCGCATGCCGGAGCCGGCGGTGATCCGCAAGGCGCTCGATCTCTATCAGGAAGCCTTGCGCAAGCCTTCACTGACGGCACTGTGCTTCGACTTTTCCGGCTCCATGGAAGACCAGGGCGAGAAACAGTTACAGGCAGCGGCGCAGTTCCTGTTTACGCCGGAAAAGGCCAGCGAGGTGCTGGTGCAATGGACGCCGTCCGACCGCATCTTCGTGCTGCCGTTCGACAGTGCCGTGCGCGCCAATTTCGAAGCGACCGGCGATGCTGCCGGGCAAGCCCAGTTGCTGGCTGCCGTCGCGGACCAGCATGCCGGCGGCGGCACCGACATGTATGCCTGTGCCCAGCAGGCGCTGCAGCAGATCACGGC
>NZ_RZRQ01000388.1:0-5037 GCF_003997785.1 Mesorhizobium sp. M7D.F.Ca.US.004.01.2.1
TGACGATCGACACGCAGCCATTCGACGAAATCACGTCCTTCACGAAGAAGGCGGTTTCCGAAATCATCGGCCCCCAGCCTGCTTCGTACCAGCCGACGGAACCGTCATCGAACAGCACCTGCAGGTGGCCGTAATTGTACATGGAGGGCGCCACCTCCTCTGTCAGCCGCACGCCCATGCCGCGCACCTCGACCGGTTTGGCGTCGGTGATCTGCAGCATGACGTCGAGATAGTGCACGCCGCAGTCGACGATCGGCGACGTCGTCTGCATCAACTGCTTGTGCGTCTCCCAGGTATGGCCCGAGGATTGCTGGTTGAGGTTCATGCGGAAGACGTAGGGGCCGCCGAGCTTGCGTGCTTCGGCGATCAGCCTGATCCAGGATGGGTGATGGCGCAGGATGTAGCCGATCACCAGTTTCTTGCCATTGGCTTTGGCCGCCGCGACGACACGCTTGGCATCGGCCACCGTCGTTGCCAGCGGCTTTTCGACGAAGACATGGCAGCCAGCCTCGAACGCCCTAACCGCATAGTCGGCATGGCTGTCGGAATAGGTGGCGATGCAGGCGACATCGGGCTTTTCTTCGCGCAAGGCGTCATCGAAGGAGCGCCTGATGCCGTAGCCCGACAGCCCGTCCGGCAACGGCACGTCGGAGCGGTTGATCAGCGCCGCGATCTCGAAGCCCGGATTGCTGTGATAGGCCAGCGCATGGCTGCGGCCCATATTGCCAAGGCCGGCGACGACGACGCGAAGAGGTGCCTGCGAACTCACTTGACGGCTCCGGAGGTGATGCCGCGGATCAGTTGCCGCGAGAAGATGACGTAGAGGATCAGCACCGGCATGATCGCCAGCGAGAGCGCCGCCAGGATGGCGTTCCAGTTGGTGACGAACTGGCCGAGGAAGAGCTGCGCGCCGAGCGTCACCGTCTTGGTTTCTTCCGACGGCGCCAGGATCAGCGGGAACCACAGATCGTTCCAGATCGGGATCATGGTGAAGACGGCGACCGTCGCCATCGATGGCCGCACCAGCGGCAGCACCAGCCTGAAGAAGATGGTGTATTCGGACAGGCCGTCGATGCGGCCGGCATTCTTCAGATCGTCGGACACTTGCTTCATGAATTCCGACAGGATGAAGACGGCAAGCGGCAGGCCTTGCGCGGTGTAGACCAGGATCAGCGCCGTCAGCGTGTTGACCAGCCCGCTCGCCACCATCAACTGCAGGATGGCGACGGTGCCCAGCCGGATCGGGATCATGATGCCGAGCGCCAGATAGAGGCCCATCAGCGAGTTGCCGCGAAAGCGGTATTCCGACAGGGCGAAGGCTGCCATGGCGCCGAACAACAGCACGAAGAACAGCGAGGCGACGGTGACGACGAGGCTGTTCTGGAAATAGTGGATGAAATCGCCCTGGCCGATGACGGTCGTGTAGCCGATCAGGTCGAAGGTCTTGGGCGTCGGCGGCGTCAGCGGCGCGCCGAAGATGCCGGCGCGAGACTTGAACGAATTCATGATCACCAGGATCACCGGAAACAGCGCGATCACCGTATAGGTCAGCAGGATCGCATGGGCGCCGATGGTGCGGGGCACGGAACGGGTGGCGGTGCTCATCTCTTGCCCCTCAGAACTGGTAGCGACGCAGGCGCGTCTGCACGAGGAAGAGATAGACGCAGACGCCGCCGAGGATGATCAGGAACATCATCGTGGCGATCGCCGCCCCCATATTGGGATCGCCGACCTGCAGCTGGAAGCCGAAGAAGGCGCGGTAGAGGAAGGTGCCGAGGATATCCGTGGAATAGTTCGGCCCGGCGAGCGCCCCTTGCGCGGTGTAGATCAGGTCGAAGGCGTTGAAATTACCGACGAAGGTGAGGATCGAGATGATGCCGATCGACGGCAGGATCAGCGGCAGCTTGATCTTCCAGAACTGCGACAGGCCGGTGATCCCGTCGCATTCGGCGGCCTCGATTACCTCTTCGGGGATCGACAGCAGGGCTGCGTAGATCAGCATCATCGGGATGCCGACGAATTGCCAAACCGAGATCAGGCTGAGCGCGGTCAGCGCATATTGCTCCTTGCCGAGCCACGGCGTGAACAGGCTTTTCAGGCCGACGAGATCCATCAGATGCGGCGCCACGCCCCACAATGGCGACAGGATCAGCTTCCAGGCGAAACCGACGATGACGAAGGACAGGATGGTCGGCACGAAGATCGCCGTGCGGTAGAAGGCCGCAAATCTCAGTCTTGGGCTGGACAGCAGGGCCGCCAGCATGACGCCGATCGGGTTCTGCACCAGCATGTGGATGATGAAGAACCAGGTGTTGTTCCTGAGCGCGTTCCAGAAACCCACCGACCAGTTGGGATCGCCGAACAGCATGCGGAAGTTTTCCAGCCCGACGAAGACCTGATGCTGCTCGATGTTGCGGAACAGCGACAGCTGCAGCGTGCCGGCGAGCGGCAGGATCATGATCGCCGTATAGACGAGCACTGCCGGCGCCAAAAAGACGCCGATATGCCAGCGGAACGGTCTTTTCGGTCTGATATCTGCGGCCATGAGTTCGGTCCCCGCCGTCTCTCGGTTCCAAAAGGGTATCGATCTAGATGATGCCTCGATGCACGGCCCGAACACTCTTGCCCGGTGCGGCAAGAACAAAGGCCTGCGACTGATCAGCTAGCCTTCCCCGAAGAGAGGGTAAGGCCGGGAGGCGGTGCCGACAATCGCAATCTGAATAGGCGCACTCTGAATGAGGTAGTCCGGAACCGGCCAGGCCTGCGCCCGGCCGGCTCCGTTGCCTGAGCGCTTACTTGGCCGGCTTGTACCAGCTGTCGAGACCGGTCTGCAGCTTCTTGGCGGCAGCTTCCGGCGTATCGGTGCCGTTGATGACGTTGGCCGATTCAACCCAGGTCTCGTTTTCGAGGTTCGGCGTGCCGCGCGACAGGATCTGGTAGGTCGAGCGGATCGTCGACTTGCACTTGCCGCGCCAGGAGACGAATTCCTGCGCCAGCGGGTCTTCCATCTTCACCGGTGCGGAGTTCAGGCTGAAGAAGCCCGGCAGCGCGTTGGCGTAGATGGTGGCGAAGTCCGGCGAGGCGACCCAGGACAGGAAGGTCTTGGCCGCATCGGCGTTCTTCGAAGCCGCATTCAGGCCCATGCCGATATCGGTATGGTCGGAGATGTAGCAGGTGTCGCCGGCCTTCTCGACCGGCGGCGGGAAGGCGCCCATCTTGAACTGGGCCTGGGTGTTGAAAAGGCCGATTTCCCATGAGCCGGCCGGGTAGATGGCGGCGCGGCCGAGCGTGAACAGGTTCTGGCTGTCCGGATAGGTCTGGGCTTCAAAGCCGTCGCCGAGATAAGGCTTCCACTTTGCCAGTTCCTCATACGGCGCGACCCAGTCCTTGTCGGTCAGCTTCTGATCGCCCTTGATCAGCGCCGCGCGGCCGTCCTCGCCCTTCCAGTAGTTCGGGCCGATGTTCTGGTAGCCCATGGTCGCGGCTTCCCAGAGATCCTTGGTGCCCATCGCCATCGGGATGTAGGTGCCGTCGGCCTTGATCTTGTCGAGCGCGGCGAAGAATTCGTCGCGGGTCTCCGGCACCTTGATGCCGAGCTTGTCGAAGGCGTCCTTGTTGTAGATGAAGCCGTGGATGACCGAGGCCATCGGCACGCAGAAGCTCGCCTTGCCGTCGTCGGTCTGCCAGGCGGATTTGGCCACCGGAGAGAAGTTCTCCATGCCGGGCAGCGCCGACAGGTCGGCGAGGTTGCCCTTCTTGAACAGTTCAAGCGACTTGTCGAAGGGGCGGCAGGTGATCAGGTCGCCCGCCGAGCCGGCGGCAAGCTTGGCGCCGAGCGCGGCGTCATATTCGGTCGGCGCCGACGGCGCGAACACCACCTTGATGCCCGGGTTCTTGGCTTCGAAAGCCGGGATCAGCTTGTCCTTCCAGATGGCAAGGTCGTCACCGCGCCAGCTTTCGATGTTGAGCGTTACGTCTGCGGCAGAAGCCACCCCGGCCGAGCCGAGAATGCTGGTGCCCAAAAGCAGTGCCGTCAGTAGTTTCGTTGTCATGCTCAGTCTCCCTGTTGACCTTTTTCAGGTTCGGTTTTGATGAGAACGGAGGCAGTGCGCCCCTTGCTCCCCTCGATCGCGGAAAGGGCCGGCCGCAGCTTCTGGCCGGTCTCTTCCAGTATCTTCTGCGCCGCATCGGCGCTGTCGGCGCCGGCGGCAAGCAGAATGGCGGTCTTGACCGCGCCGCCGCTCTTCTCGAGCAGGCGGGCCGCTTCGTCCGTGCCACGCCCGCTGACGGCGGCGACGATGCGCGCCGCGCGGTCGCGCAGCTTGATGTTGTCGGCCATCAGATTGACCATGTAGCCGTCATGGACATGGCCGAGATGGACCGCGGTCAGCGTCGACAGCATGTTGAGCGCGATCTTCTGGGCGGTGCCGGCGCCCATGCGGGTCGAGCCGGCGATCAGCTCCGGCGGCGTTTCGAGCAGAATGGCGGTTTGCGCCTGGCGCAGCAGGGCAGAGTCCCGGTTGTTGGCGATGCCTATGGTGGCGGCACCACGGCGAGCGGCTTCCTCGATGGCCCGCACCGCATAGGGCGTCGTGCCGCTGGCGGAAATGGCGATCAGGCAGTCGCCCTTGCCGATACCGGCCTTGGCGACCGCAGCCGCGGCCTCTTCGGTATCGTCTTCCGGCCCGCCGGCCAGTGTCCGGAAGGCCTCGTCGCCGCCGGCGATCAGGATGGCGATGCGGTCGCGGTGAATGCCGAAGGTGCCGGGCAATTCAAGTGCATCGGCCAGCGCCATCAGGCCGGAGCTGCCGGCCGCCGCGTAGGCAAGCTTGCCGCCGCTCTTCAGCCTGCCGGCGATGATCTCGGCCGCCCTGGCAATGGATGGAATGGCTTGGCGCACGACCGTTGCGGCTTCGATCTGCGCATCGGCCAAATAGGAAAGGATGGCGTCCGGGGCCTGGATATCCAGCCCCTCGGCATTCTGGTGAAGCGCTTCGGTGCGCGTTTCGGCCATCCCGGTTCCTCCAATACCAGAAC
>NZ_RZRQ01000389.1:0-5032 GCF_003997785.1 Mesorhizobium sp. M7D.F.Ca.US.004.01.2.1
GCTTGGCATCCGCGTAGTCGCTGCTCCCCTCATTCCCATCGGACGCATTCATCGCCATATCGCGCGGGTCCAGATAGCCTTCGAATGCGGATTCTGCAAAAGGACCTGCCAGACACGCAACTATCTCTTGGATCGCTTCATCGCGTTGGAAATGTCGATCCATATCGTTCTCGAAAATCGGCTTTAGCTCCGAGGTGAATCCTTGCGCTGAATAGAAAACCGTGCCTTCGACAAAACCACCGCACTCTCCGTCACCGGCGTCGGGGTAAATACTAACACTTGAGAAAGCAGGGAGTTCACGGTCGTCGTCGAACATCTGACGGTGCAAAACGATGGCGGCCACCGCGTGCCCGGCTTCGTGATGCGCCACAGACGGGAGAAGATATTGGGAGGCTACATTCATGCGGTGCGGCTCTCAGATCTAGTTTCCATCCAAGCCCTGATATCGGATTCAAGCCATGCGACTCGGCCGGGGGAGATGCGACGCCGCTTAGGGAACAGGCCTGCCTTCAGAGTCGCGCGGTCGCGCTCGAACTGCGTTCCACTGAAGTGCTTCAGGGTCTTTGCCGACTGGCCGGCGGCCCAGGCAAGTGCCCGCTCGCCTTCCACATCTTCAAGCCAAAGATAGAGATCGTCGTCGGGAGCATCCAGCGTTGGACGGACATCAAATGCGTTCATGTCCGGACAGCCTTCAGAAAGAAGGGATAGAGGCTTCCGTTTGATCGGGAACGCTTAGTGTTGGTAGCGGCGCCCACATGTTCGAAAAGCGTGATCATTGATGAGTTCTTCCAGTCGGTGCGGCATCGCAGTGCTTTTGCGCATAGGACCGCAATTGTCGTGCCAACTGGGAAAATCGTTTCGGAACAACGTGATCGCTCTGGCAGCGTTGTGTCAGATGTCCGACATCGTCGAGAATCCGACAACGAGTGCTCCTCCTAATCACCGGATCAACCTCCGGCGCCAGTCGGTGACACCGCATTCCTCTGTCTTTCCAGGAGACGGCGTGGACATCAATGCCGTTCCTCACCGAACCCGCCTCCTAGCCCTTCGCCCATACGTCACGGCCGCCCCCCGGTTTGGCTTCAACCTGAAGGATTACGGCGTCCTCTTCGCAGAGAAGATCGGGTTGTTCGTGGCGCGCGCAGCGGAGCCCAAGGAGCTTTTCTGGGTTGCGGATACTGGCATGTCGATATTACGACCGTGTGTCCTTCGACAAGCTTGGTGGCTTCTTCAACCAGAATCTCGCCGCGGAGATCGAATCGTTATCTGCGCCGCAAAGTGCGGCCGGTGAGCGGCGTGGCCCTGCGTTCCAGTTGGCCACGGTCCTCGCTGGGACGAGCAAGTAAATGGCTTGCGCAGCAACGGTGCGATCACACCTGGAGCACGGCGTCATCAGGAAAGCGCCATCCTTGTGCGCCCACGACACCCTGGTCGCCATCGGCCGCATCGCGGGGGGGCACTGTGGGCGATAACCATTCATTGATCTGGGCGATTGAGGGTTCTGCCGGGGCGCTATTGCTGCTCGGTAGGGCTGCGGGCTGGCGAGTCTACCAAGGCGAGCAACGACAGGCGAGACGGCAGACATTACGTGACGGAACTTGATATTGCAGTGCAGCAAGCGTAGAGCACCGCGCGCTTATCGGAGTGTCGTCCATGGCCCTTACCAATGCTGGTAACGAGGCAGAACCTGTCGAACAATCGAGCCATTCTGAGGTCGAGCAGCACAGCACCAAGGCGCTGATGTTGGGCGCACTAGGTGTCGTTTATGGCGATATAGGCACCAGCCCGATCTATGCATTTCGCGAGGCGTTGCATGCATCAGCGGGTGGCAACGTCGCCAGCCGTGGCGACATCCTCGGCGTACTCTCGCTGATCATCTGGTCCCTGACGATCACCGTGACGATCAAATACATCATGTTCGTGCTCCGCGCCGACAATCGAGGCGAGGGCGGAGTGCTGTCGCTTATGGCGCTGGCGCGCAACAGTTTCCCGACCTGCTCTGCGGTGATCCTCGGCATCGGCATCGGCATCGGCATCGTCGGCGCGGCGCTTTTTTTTGGCGACGCCGTCATTACGCCGGCAATCTCGGTACTGTCGGCGGTCGAAGGTATGAATGTCGTCACGCCGACGTTCCAGCCCTATGTGGTGCCGCTGACACTGGCCATCCTGGCGATCGTGTTTGCGGTACAGCGGTTTGGCACCGGCGGCGTAGGATTGGTGTTCGGACCCGTTACCGCGCTGTGGTTCCTGGCCATCGGCCTTTCCGGGCTCAACCACATCATGGACGACCCGGAAATCCTGCTGGCAATCAGCCCGCATTACATCGTGTCGTTCCTGGTCAACTCGCCTGACGTCGCCTTCGTTACGGTTGGTGCAGTCTTCCTCGCCGTCACCGGAGCCGAGGCGCTCTACGCCGACCTCGGCCATTTCGGCCGCAAGCCGATCGTGCTCGCCTGGCTGGCGATCGTGTTCCCTTGTCTGTTGCTCAATTATGTCGGGCAAGGCGCCTTCGTGCTGGCAAATGGCGGCGTTGTCGGTCATCCGTTCTTCGAGATGAACCAGGGCTGGACGCTTATTCCGATGGTCGTGCTTGCCACGGCGGCGACCGTGATCGCCTGCCAGGCGGTGATCTCCGGCGCCTTTTCGCTGACCAGGCAAGCGGTACAGCTCAACATGCTGCCGCGTTTCGTCATCCAGCACACGTCGGAAAAACAGTCGGGCCAGATCTATCTGCCGCGCATCAACCTGATGCTGGCGCTGGTGGTGATGCTGCTGGTGGTCGGCTTCGGCGAATCCAGCCGGCTGGCCTCGGCCTACGGTATTTCGGTGACCGGCAATATGCTGGTGACGAACATACTGCTTTTTGTTGTGATGACGCGCATCTGGAAATGGCCGCTCGGCGTCGCGATAGCCTTAATGGCGGTGTTCGTCTTCATCGATACCGGCTTCTTTGCAGCTAACATCGTCAAGGTATTCGAAGGCGGCTGGGCCTCGCTTGCCATTGCCGCAGTGATCGTGATGACCATGTGGACTTGGATAAGAGGCAGCAGGTATCTATTTGACAAGACGCGCAGGAACCAGATTCCGCTCGATTTCCTTGCGGGCAATCTGTTGAAGAAGAAACCGCAGCTGGTGTCCGGTACGGCCGTGTTCCTGACCAGCGATCCCGCCAGTGCGCCGACCGCGTTGATGCACAGCCTGAAGCACTACAAGGCGCTGCACGAACAGAACGTCATCCTCTCTGTGGTGACGGCGCAGCAGCCCGTGGTGCCCGACAGCGAGCGGATCAAGATGGAAACGATCAATGAGCTGTTCATGCGGGTGACACTGACCTTCGGCTACATGGAACAGCCTAACATCCCGCGTGCGCTGGCGATCTGCCGCAAGCAGGGTTGGAAGTTCGACATCATGACGACGTCCTTCTTCCTGTCGCGTCGCTCGCTCAAGGCGTCACCCAACTCCGGCATGCCGGTGTGGCAGGACAAGCTGTTCATCGGCTTGGCGCGCACGGCCGCCGACGCGACGGAGTATTTCCAGATCCCGACCGGACGTGTGGTCGAGATCGGAACGCAAGTGGCCGTTTAGGTATGCCCGGTTAAGCAGAATCAATTGGCATTTCGCGAGCCGGTGAATGCCTGACCGGGCGGAGGCCACGATGCTTGCGCCAAACTGGGGTCCGGTTCCAGGCCTGAAGCTTCCGGCCCCGAAAGCCGTCCTTTACGCCTGCGATCATTTCCGTTCCGCATTGTCTTGCCGACCCACCAGTCGAGATGCGCTGAAACGACCTCGCCGGGCAGCAACTTATCATTTGAACCTAATCGATGTGCCGCAAGTCCGACCTTCATTCTTCAGTTCACAGGCTAGCGTTGCCAAAATCGGCGTGCCGCCTAACCGGCGCCGCACCGTGACCTGTCAGGATGCTATGCAGGCGCGAGGCAGAAGCTGGCTCGAGGCCGCCGGCCTGGTGCTGGTCCGGCAGCGGCCGGGCTCGGCCAAAGGCTTCATGTTCCTCTGGAGGATGAGACGGGTGCGGCAAACGTCGTCGTCTGGGTCAAGATCTCTCGAGAAATTCCGGCGCGTGCTTCTTGCTTCGGCCATGCTCGGCGTCCGCGGACGCATCCGACGGAAGAGGAGGTGGTGCACCTCGTCGCCCACGAGCTGACCGATCTGTCGGCCGGGCTGGCCAGCGTGGGAAACCGCAAGACGCCGTTTCCGTTGCCGCACGGCCGAGGGACGAGGCTCATCACGGCGGATCGGGCATCGATCCGCGCGGCATGCCGAAGGGGCGCGACATCGTCGATGCAGTATGACCATATCGACCCTATCAAGTTCAAGACGCGTAACTTCCGGTAGCGCTTCCGGAGGCCACTTCAGCAGCATGTTGTGCACACTTTTGTCGGACCCTGTTAACTGCCGATTGGCAGCAGGTCACCCCGTGCCGGATCCCAAATGTCGTCGCTCTCAAGCGCAACGACTGCCCGCACCCTTTTTAAGTCAGCGAGCACCTCCACCGCCGGACGCCGCCCCGTTTCCTGAGCCGCGGCGTAACGGGTGTATTTGTGACTGTCCGGCTCAAACCACTTCAACGATTCCAAAGTAGCCATGGCATCGCCCTTGCGGCTGCGCGTGATGCGAATGATCGTGATCCCATCCTAAGCGCTCGCGTCGAATGGAGACACGCTGCCAACGCTTCATCTGCTCTACCCCATCTTTGTTCCAAGGCGGTCGGATCATCTCAATGAGCCCTGCCTCGGGGTGGCCAAAGCATGCATATTTATCGTTCGGCCCCGCATCGAATTATCATCTGCGATGTGGGACTCGATCTTGGGTTGGCGACGGCTTCGCTCCGGGAGTAGACGTCGGACCACTGATAAGTGCCGGACCTTCTCCACAATTTCTCGGCGGACTCATCGTGAACGCTCGATTGGACGTAAATGCGGTTCGCGGAAACGCAGGTCTGGCCGGCATTGCGGAACTTCGCCTGGACCGCACCGTCAACAGCACCGTCAATGTCGGCATCATCGAAGATGAT
>NZ_RZRQ01000038.1:0-11025 GCF_003997785.1 Mesorhizobium sp. M7D.F.Ca.US.004.01.2.1
ATGCCGGTCATGCCTTGCTCGATGACCTTGGTCACCGAATTCTCCACCGTCTGCGCATCGGCGCCCGGATAGGTGGCGCTGATATTGACCGTGGTCGGCGCGATCTGCGGATATTGCGAGATCGGCAGCGAGGTGAGCGCCAGGAGGCCGCCCAGCATGATCACGATGGCGATCACCCAGGCGAAGATCGGCCGGTTTATGAAGAATACGGACATCGCCTTAGTTCCCGGTCGCGGCGGCAGGCGCCGGTTTGGCCGCATTGGACGCGGCTGGTGCGGCCGAAGTGCCCTGCCCGCGGTCCTTGACCTCGCCGGTCGTCTCGTCGATCGTCACTTCGACGCCCGTCGCATCACCGCCGGGGCGCACCAGTTGCATGCCTTCGACGATAACACGGTCGTCGTCGCCGACACCGGAATCCACCAGCCAGTTGTTGCCGACGCTGTTGCGCACCGCGAGCACGCGCGTCTCGACCTTGCCCTGCGCATTGATGACCATGGCGGTGGCCTCACCCTTGGTGTTGCGGCTGACGGCGCGCTGCGGCACCAGGAAGCTGTTCTGGGCGACGCCCTCCTCGACCAGCGCCCGCACATACATGCCGGGCAAAAGCAGGCGGTCGGGGTTGGGGAATTCGGCCCTGAGCGCGAAGGTGCCGGTGGTCTGGTCGACATTGGCGCCGGCGAATTCCATCTTGCCGGTCTGCGTGTATATGGTGCCGTTCTCGAGCTTCAGCTTGACGCTGACATTGGGGCCGCTGAACTTCAGCCGCCCTTCCGAGATGGCCTGGCGCAGATTGAGCAGATTGGTGCTCGACTGCGTGACATCGACATTGATCGGATCGAGCGCGCGGATGGTGGTCAGCACCGTGTCCTGGTTGGCGGTCACCAGCGCGCCGGGCGTCAGCGTGGACTTGTCGATGCGGCCGGCGATCGGCGCGGTGATCGAGGTGCGGTCGAGGCTGATGCGTGCCGTCTCGGCGCTGGCCTTGGCCGAGGCGACATCGGCTTGCGCCTGTGCGAGCGTAGCGGCGGCATCGTCATAATCCTGTTTGGAAACAACGTTCTGCTTCAACAGGCCGGCATAGCGGTCGAACTTGGCCTGCGCCGTGGGCACCGCCGCTTCCGCCTTCTGTTGGGCCGCGACCGCGCTGTCATAGGCCGCCTTGTAGCTTGCCGGATCGATGAGGTAGAGCGGCTGTCCCGCCGCCACCTCGCTGCCCTCCTTGAACAGGCGCTGCTGGATGATGCCGTTCACCTGCGGGCGCACCTCGGCAACCAGCGAGGCCGCCGTGCGCCCTGACAGTTCGGCTGTGATCGCGACCGATTGCCGATGCAGGGTGACGACGCCGACTTCCGGCTTACCTGCCGCGCCCATGCCGGCGGGAGCGCCGTTCTCCTGTGAACAGGCGGCCAGCAAAAGGGTGGCAGCGAACATCGCGGCCCAGGGCGCCAGACGGAGTGCCGGCTGCGGAGACGGGCTAGACTGGATAGACATGGACTGAATGATCTTTCGCTGGAGTTGCGTGCGCGGGCAATCGACCGCTTGGTCGAAGCATGCCGACCGATATCTTGATGGTAGGCCGCGCCGGTCCGCGGGCGGCGACGAGCAATGGTTCGAAGCGGCTCATGTCGCGCTCCTTCTCGGCGGCCGGAGCTGCTCGAAGGTCGAGTAGCTGGCCGCGATGCCCACCAACATCATTATGCCGATCAACGAGGACATGCCAAGCGTCTTGCCCGAGTCCTGCGCGATCCAGAGTCCTGCGCGGTCCCGAGCCTTACGCGATCTTGCGGTCATGATGTCCTTGGTTGTTGAGCGGCTCCGCAAACGGAAGCGACAGGCGCCAGGCGGCGAAGCTCAGGCGGATCGCGCCCTTCAGCGTGTCGGCCGGCAGAGCCAGCGGCAAGCCGCGACCGGACAGCGGTAGGCCGCGTCCGGACAGCGGAAGACCGCGTCTGGACAGCGGAAGACCGCGTCTGGACAGCGGAAGACCGCGTCTGGCATGGCCGAGCGACAATCTCGGGCTGGCGGACGCGAGCAGCCGCAGCAGCATCATGGCTTCCCACATTGTCGTGCTTTCCATTGGTGATTTGAATTGGGCATGATTTGAACTGGGATGGCGGCCCGCCATCCCAGAAGAAACCGGCCGGCCCGAGAACGGGTTGGGTACCGGGCCGGCCGGCGCAGCCGGTCAGAGTTATCAGCCGTTCCCGGGCTGGGGCGGCGGCGGGCTGCCATCGTTGGGCAGGCCTCTGGGGCCGGCTGCATCATCCGGCGGACCGCCCCAGGGACCGGGGGGTGGTCCGTGGGGACGTTCCGCCGAAGCAAGGATTTCGAGCTGTTCGGGCGTCAGCTTGGCACGCAGTGCCGCGATCGCGTCTTTCAGTTTGCCGGCCGAAACCGCGCGGGCCGTGACGTCGTCGGCCAGCTTTTCCTGGAAGGCGAAGGGATCGGACTTGCCGCCCGGGCCTGCTGCATCAGGGTCTTTCGCTTCAGGACCGCCAGGACCGCCCGTACCACCAGGGCCGCGATCGGGCCGTGGCGGTGTCAGCACGGCCTGCAGCGCGCTGGTGTAGTCGCGCCAGGCATCGAGCTGTTCGCTGCGGATGCCGACACGGGTCTCGAGCGCGGCCAGCCGGGCGGCGAGCATGAATTCCGGCGGCGGCCCCATACGGCGGGGACCAAAGCCTTCAGGCCCAAAAGCTTGCGGGCCAAAACCCTGAGGACCATGCCGCATCGATCCATGCGGACCGGGTCCATCCTGCATTGCCATGACCGGGGGCTCGCCGGGGCCCGGATCGGGCTGTGCCGCCAGCACGGGGTGGATTGCGGCGACGGAAAACAGGCCGAGCGCAAGAAGTCTGCTTCGCATGACGGTGTTCCTTTCTCTCATGCATCGGACAACCATGAGGATAGGAAGCCTGTTTGTCCGCTTCGCGTCGGCGTGTTGCCGAAGGTTTCCGCAAAAGGGCAATTTGTTTCCGAATGTTTCCCTCAGGCCACCGGAAACATTCAGTTGCAATTTTCCATGCCGCATGGGCGCGGCTCTCCCTATAATCGCGGCCAAGGCAAGGGCACGATTGATGCAGTCACAACCCCATATCCTCGTCGTCGACGACGACCGCGAGATCAGGACGCTTCTCCAGCGCTATCTCGACAGCCAGGGCTTTCGCGTCACGGCGGCGGCGGACCGGCGCGAATGCGAGCAGCGGCTGGGCGTGGGTCAGTTCGACCTGATCGTGCTCGACGTCATGCTGCCGGACGGATCCGGCCTCGATATCTGCCGGGGCTTGCGTGACCGCAAGCCGCACATCCCGGTCATCCTGCTGACGGCGCTGAAGGAAGATGTCGACCGCATCATCGGCCTGGAGCTCGGTGCCGACGACTATCTCGGCAAGCCGTTCAACCCGCGCGAGCTCATTGCCCGCATCCGCGCCGTGCTCAGGCGCTCGACGCCCGAGGAGGCGCCGGCACCGCCGCGCGCCCGTATCTATCGCTTCGCCAGCTACAGGCTGGAACCGGACACCCGCAAGGTGACGGACGCGCAGGGCGTCGCCGTCGACCTCACCGGCGCTGAATTCGACCTTTTGCAGGTGTTTCTCGACCGCCCCGGCAGGCTTCTGTCGCGCGACCAGCTTCTCGACCTGACGCAAGGCCGCGAGCGCGACCCGCTCGAACGCTCGGTCGATGTGCTGGTGAGCCGGCTGCGCCGCAAATTCACCGATACCGGCGACGGGCCGCTGTTCAAGACGGTGCGCAATGGCGGCTACCAGCTCACCGCGCGCGTCGACACGGTGGAGAGCTACGCGTGAACTCGCTGCGCCGCCGCCTCATCCTGCTGCTGGTCGCCTCGATCGTCGGCGTCGTCGGCCTGGCGACGGCCGCCGTCATCAGCGTGCGCGGCGGTGGGCCGCCGCCGGAACTGACCGTGCCCTGGGTCGCCCAGCAGATGGAGCTGGTGATGCGGCTGCTGCCCAGCCCGATCCCGGACGTCCTGCAAGTGCAGCTCACCGACCACCCGGCCGGGGGCAAGGTGGCTCGTCCGGAAACCGCGATGCTCAACGACGTCTTGCGCCGCCGGGGTTTCGACGTCCTGGCTGTCGTCAGCGACAAGCCGGATGAACCCGGCCAGCTTGCATCGGTGCGCCTGCCCGACAATCGCTGGGCGATCGTGGAGGTTCCCCACATCGATCCGCCACGGCGCGAATGGCTGATTCTGGCCGGCTGGATCTCGCTGATCGTCGCCGGCGCCACGGCGGTGTCGGTCTATTTCACCTCGGTGCTGATCCGGCCGCTGGAGATGCTGGAGACCGCCGTCTCCAAGATCGGATCGGATGGCGTGCTGGCGGCGGTGCCGGAAGTGGGTTCGGCCGAGGTCAAGGCCACCGCGCATGCGCTGAACCAGCTCTCGTCGCGGCTGAGAACCGCCATGGAAAGCCGCATGCGGCTGGTCGCCGCCGCCGGCCATGATCTGCGCACGCCGATGACGCGCATGCGGCTGCGCGCCGAGTTCCTCGACGACGAGCGCGACAAATGGCTTCACGACCTCGACGAGCTCGACCGCATCGCCGACAGCGCCATCCGCCTGGTGCGCGAAGAGGTCAACCAGGACGCCGTCGAACCGGTCGACCTGGAAAAGACGGTGCGCGACATCGAAGGCGAGATGGTGTCGCTCGGCCATCCCGTCTCCATCGGGCACCTGGACAAGGTTTGCGTGCGGGCCGGCGCGCTCGGCTTGCGCCGGGCGCTCCGCAATCTGATCGTCAACGCCGCCACCCATGGCAAGGCATGCCGCATCGACCTTGCCGTGGCCAACAATCGCGCCGTGCTGACCATTTCGGACCACGGGCCCGGCATTCCGCCGGAGCTCTTGAACAAGGCGTTCGAGCCCTTCTTCCGCGTCGACCCCGGCCGCCTGCAATCCATCCCGGGCGCTGGTCTCGGCCTCGCCATCGCCAAGGAAATCATCGAGCGCTACGGCGGCACCGTGACGCTGGAAAACCGGCGGGGTGGCGGGCTTGAACAGATGGTGGTGTTTGAGGCGGTGTGACGGGTTGGCGGCCCACAGCAGAGGCCCGCTCAGCCGAGTGACGGGCGTTGCGTGCGGCAACCGACGAAAAAACGGCGACCATGCTGCACCGCGCAAAGCCAATGGTTCCAACTCATTTCTCCGCGGAACCAGGACCGAATCCATATAGCCAAAATATAGATTCCGAAATTTCTCGTGATTTAACAAAGAACTAGGCTCTCAAGCCAAGAGCTCTCCTCAATCAACCGAGGCGGGAATGTCGGCACAGCTTAAATCATAGGATTTAAATTCTGCGGAAACTCGCCAAAAATGGCGAGAACCGGCCGGTTTTATCAACTTTTAGCGTTTGCTCACATAAGTATTTCAGCCGGGTAGATTTTTTGTGTTGCGCTGCACAATGCCGTAGCCGAACGATCTCCTGGGGGACTCGTTTGCGACTGGACATACACCGTGGAGGATTCCGCCAGGTTGACCAACTTGAGCTGTCCGTCCGTCGATTTCGAGCCCGGCCCGATCGGACTCGCAAAGCGGGGGTTTGACGGTGCCGGCGCCCTGGCGAGTCTCGTCTGCCTTGGCCTGCCGTTCGAAACGGCCGGCTGGCGGCTTCGTCGCGGACATCACGCCGGCGGAAGCCGCTGATGGGAAACGCCCGCGATATCCAACTGGATGCACTGAGGGCCATCGCCGTGACGATGGTGATGTACTCCCATTTCTTCGCGGCGGGGGGATCTTCCTTCTGGGGCCATATCGGCGTGCGGCTGTTCTTCGTGCTGAGCGGCTTCCTGATCACGCGCCTGCTCCTGGAAGCGCGTTCGGCCGCCGAATTTGAAACCGGCCCTGCGCTGCGATCCTTCTACATCAGGCGGGCGCTGCGGATATTCCCGCCCTATTTTGCCGTGCTGGGTTTCGTCTGGCTGGTCGACCTGGAGCAGTCCAGGGGATCGCTGCTCTGGCATGCGCTTTATCTGTCGAACTTCTGGTATGCGCTGCGCAATGACTGGAACCCTTGGGTGCTGTGCCATTTCTGGAGCCTGAGCATCGAGGAGCAGTTCTATCTTGCCTGGCCGCTGGTCGTCCTTTTGGCCCCACGCCGCCGCTTCGAGCAGATCTGCATAGGCGTCATCGCGCTGTCGCTGGCCTATCGCTTCTATTGGCCGGTCACCGCCACCCCGGCGCTGGCGCGCGACCTGCTGCCGCCGGCATCCATGGATGCGCTGGCGACGGGCGCGCTGCTTGCCTGCTGGCGGTCCAGGGGTGCGGCCCTGCCGCACTGGATGCAGCTCGGCTGGCCTGCCTTCGCGGCCGCATTCCTTGTCATCGAGTGGTTTGTCCCCGCGCCTGCCGATCCGATGCTGGAATGGGCCCATTGGCTGGTGCGGCAAGTCCTGCCCCTGGTGCCGCTGATGGTCATCGTCGCCGCCTGTTCGCGCGGCCTTGGCGGCACAATCGGCAAGCTTCTTGACCTGCCGCCGCTGCTTGGTCTCGGCCGCATCAGCTACGGCGTTTATCTCTATCATCCGATATTGCTGTCGCTCGCCGTCAAATCGCAGCCCTGGATTCCGCTCAATGTCTCGGAGCAAGGGCCGGGGCGGTTCCTGGTTGCGGGCGCCGCCACGATTGTCGCGGCCTCGATTTCCTGGGTGGTTTTCGAAAGGCCGCTCAACGGCCTCAAGCGCCACTTCCCCTATGTCGCGCGCGCCCACGCCGCGCAGGCCGGCCGTGGCGGCTGGCTCCCAAGGGCGGCTGGCGGATCGCCCGATGGCCGCACGCCATCGCTCGACCTCCAGCGAACGGATGCAAGACGATGACCGCCGCGCCACTCGTCTCCGTCCTGTTGCCGGTCTACAATGCCGGGCCCTATCTCGCCGCCGCACTGGGAAGCATCCTGCGGCAGGATTACGGCCGCCTGGAGATCATCGCGATCGATGACGGGTCGACCGACAATTCGCTCGAGATCCTCGAGCGCTACCGCGAGGCCGACAGCCGCATCTCGATCATCTCGCGCGAAAACCGTGGCCTCGTCGCGACGCTCAACGAAGGGCTGGCGGTCGCCCGGGGCGAGTTGGTCGCGCGGATGGACGCCGACGACGTCGCCTATCCCTGGCGCTTGTCGCGCCAGGTGGCGCTGTTTGAGCGGCGGCCCGAACTCGGCTTCTGCGGCGCCGGCGTCGACATGTTGATCCGCGGCCGCATCGCCAGAGGCAAGCCCGATCCGGTGTTCCAGTTCGGCCGCATCCCCATACTGGCGATGTTCTTCACGATCTTCATGCACCCGACGGTCGTCTACAACAGGAAGGTCGTCAACGACGGCGTTCTCCACTACGACCAGACCTACAGGCACGCCGAGGATTTCGATCTTTTCAGGCGGCTGGCCGGCCGTTACCCGGCAGCCATGATGCCCGAAAACCTGGTCGTCTACCGCGTCCATCAGGCAAGCGTGACCAGCCGGCACGTCAAGGAGATGCGCAGGACGCATTTGCGGATCGTGGCCGAGAACCTCGAGCGCGAGGGCCTGGCGCAAGCCACGCGGGACCTGCGCGACATTGGCGACGCGGTCAGCCACGACACGGTTACCCGTGCGGCCAACTTCATCGTCGCGCTGGAGGAGGAGATTTGCTCGCTGCCGGCCGCGATACGGCCGAGCTTCGAGGCCGGCGCGCTGAACCTGTTCTATTTCCTCTACCAGCTCGTCGCCGACGAAAAGCAGCCCCCGCTGACGCATGAATTGCTGACGCGGACCGCGAAGTGGAACGTCATCCGGCGCCGCGAGCAATATGCGCTGCGGCCCGGCGCCTGGGCGCCCTGGCTCAGCCTTGCCTCGCTGTCGGCCAGCAGGCAAGCGGACGCCATGGCATATTTCTTCAAATCCGCGCCCGCCGCGGCGGTTCTGGCACCTTATCAGGCGAGTTGAGGGATGACCGTCAAAGCCCACCAACCTCTGCAGCGCGATCGTTCGACGGCGCTTGGCCCTGCCCCGGCCGGTCCCCGCCCGGAACGATCGGCGCCGGAAGTCAGCTTCATCATCTGCACGCGCAACCGCGTCGCCGTGCTCGATGCCTGCATCAAGTCGGTGCAGGCCGCGTGCCGCGCACATGCCGGCTTCGCGGCCGAACTCGTGGTCGTCGACAACGGTTCGAGCGACCGCACGGCCGAGCGCCTGGCCAGCATCGCCGCTATGTCGGACATTCCATTCACGCCCGTTTGCGAGCCGCGCCCCGGATTGGCGGCTGCCCGCAACGCCGGGCTGAGGCGCGCGCGCGGCCGTGTGCTGGTCTTCGTCGATGATGATTGCGCGGTCCATTGCGACTATTTGCGCGATCTGGAGCGGCACTATGCGTCCGGGGAAAAATGGCTCATCCGGGGAGGCCGTGTCGAGCTTGGCGATCCCAGGGATTTGCCGTTCACCATCAAGCGGTCGTGGGTGCGCGAGCGGCTGACACCGGATGTCCACCCCGGCGGTTTTGTGCTGGGCTGCAACATGACGATGCACCGCGATGTCGCGGCCAGCATCGGCTATTTCGACGAACGCTTCGGCGCCGGGGGACCATTGCGGTCTGCCGAGGATACCGATTACCTCGTGCGGGCGATGCTGCTCGGTATCCCGGTCGAGTATGTGCCTGATATGACGATATTCCATCATCACGGCCGGCGGGATCGCAAGGCCATCGAAAAGCTCCACCGCGACTACAGCCTGGGCAATGGCGGGCTCTGCCTGAAACATGTTCGCCATGCGCCCTGGCTGCTTCGCCATTTCTACTGGGCCGCACGAGGGGCTTTGCGGGAATTGACAGGTGGGCCTGCGTTCGACCGTGAACTCAACCTGTCGCACTGGCCGATCGTCGCCATGAATTTGCTCGGTGCGGCCAGATTCGCGGTTCTCCTGCTGGCGAGACGGCCGCAGGCTGAGCCAGTGCGGCAAGATCAACAAGCCAATGCCCAGGTGAGGTGAAACGCTATAATGCCATTGCTACCACCAAGCCTGCCGATGCTGTTCCGGGCGTTCGGAAAGCGGCAATTGCGCCTGCTTCCGGCCGTGGTGGTTCTCGGTCTGGTCAGCGCCGTCCTCGAAGGGTTCGGCATCGGCCTGATCATCCCGCTGCTGGGCATCATCATGGGACACGGAGATGCGGCGGGAATGGCCGGCTTCTCCGCTGTCCTCCAGCACGTCGGATCGGGCTTGAGCGAAAGCGACCGGCTTGTCGTCATTTCGCTCGCCATCCTCGGCTCGATCGTCCTGAAGAACGTCTTCGCCTTCGCCAACACGCTGCTGACGACCTTCATCTCCGGCAAGGCAAGTCATTCGATCCGCAGCGCCTTGTCGGAGCAGCTCTTGCGCGTCGGCTACCCGTTCTTCCTGCGGCAGAGTCCGGGACGCCTGCTCAACATCATCTCCAACGAATCCTGGCGGGCATCCGATGCGATCCAGATCATGCTGTCGGCCATCGTCAGCGCATCGGCCGCCATCATCCTCTTGGCTTTCCTGCTGCTGCTTTCGTGGCGCATGACGCTGCTGGTCACGCTCGGACTGGCGCTCGTCCAGATCGCGCACGCCATCCTCTCGGCCAATCTGAAGGAGCCCAGCCGTAGCGTCGCTTCGCGCAACGGCCACCTCGCCTCGCAGATGCTCCACCTTGTGCATGCCGGACGGCTGATCCGCATCTTCGGACAGGAGAACCGGGAGAAGGCGATATTCGACACAGCCTCCGATGCGGTTCGCCGCGCCTCTTTCGTCCTGCTCGTTCGTCAGGGAGCGCTGCCGCCGCTGACGGAGGTTCTCCACGCCATGCTGTTCCTGGCGGTGGTGATCGGCGCCTGGATGGCGCAGGTGAGTTTCCCGCTGATCATCGCGTTCGTCATACTGCTCTACAGGCTGCAGCCGCATATGCGCGCCCTGCAGGGGTCGTGGAGCCAGCTGCAAGGGCTGAGCGGATCGCTCGAAGAGGTGACATGGCTGCTGGATCCCACCGGCAAGCCGCAACCGCCGCGAGGCGATGGGCCGTTCCACGGTCTGCGCCAGGGCATCAAGTTCGATGATGTGACGTTCACCTATTCCGGCACGGACCGGCGTGAAGTGGTGCTGCATGCTGCGACGTTCGAAATCGGCAGTGGCCGCTCGACGGCGCTGATCGGCCGCTCGGGCGCCGGCAAGACGACCATCGTCAATCTCCTGTGCCGCTTCGTCGAACCGGACACCGGCAGGATTCTCGTCGACGGATCACCGCTCGACTGGATCGATGCCAGCCAGTGGCGACGGCACATCGCACTGGCCAGCCAGGAGCTGGAACTGGTCGATGGCACCATTTTTGAAAACATAACCTACGGCCAGGACGCGGCCACCGCCGGCGACGCCGAGGGCGCCGCAAGACTGGCCGAAGCGCATGAATTCATCGAACGGCTGCCTCAGGGTTACGAGACGCTGGTTGGCTACAGGGGTGTCAATCTCTCGGCTGGACAGAGGCAGCGGATCGCATTGGCCAGGGCCCTGGTGCGCGATCCCGATCTCCTCATCCTGGACGAAGCCACCAATGCGGTGGACGGGCTGTCGGAAGCGGCCATCGTCGAGACCCTGAAGTCGAGAGCCGGCCGCCGCACGACCATCGTCATCAGCCACCATCACAGCACCATCTCGTTCTGCGACGACGTGGTGATCCTCAGCGGCGGCCGCGTGAAAAAGCAGGCGCCTTTCGGCGCCCTGGCATCACTCTCCATGGACGAGCTTTACCAGCACGAGCCGATCGACTGATGCATGTCGCCCAAAAGTGCGCAGCGGTTTTGGGTCAACGACATGCATAAAACGGGAGCCACGCGATCGCTTCCCGTATGCGTTCGTGGCTTGCTTGTTGGCGGGCCGCCGCATGGTTCGAATCAGAGGCCAGGGAATTGCCGCTGGCACCTTCCGTGATCGCACCAATGCCATGCAGCGCCTAGGCTCGCTACCTTGCCTCTCGCGGCGGACCTGTCGATCCGCCTTGGCCGGTGCCCATTGACTTACTCTCCGGATG
>NZ_RZRQ01000038.1:11035-27794 GCF_003997785.1 Mesorhizobium sp. M7D.F.Ca.US.004.01.2.1
GGCCTCCCCCCCGGGTTCCTCGTGACGACGGTCAAGCGCGCCTAAGTCGCCGCGCGGAGGTTCCTGCGGATGCGCCGCCTGCCCGTTTCCCGTGCCTTCTCCGCCACCACGCCGGCAATCTCGACCACGCCGCTCTCGCGCGGTCTGCCATTGGTGGCCTTGTGCAGCCGCTCGTAGGGCAGCAATTCCTTGACCCGGGCATTGAGTGACTCGATTTCGGCCCTGAGATCGTCGCATTCCTGCCTCTGGACATCGAGCTGTATCTGCTCCGATGCCTGTTGCAGCGTGAGCTGCGAAAGATCGGCGTTCAATCTGGAAAGGCTCATCTTGTCGTTTTCGTTCTCATGGGTGAGAGCGGACAATCTTTCGTCGGCGATTTTCTTTTCGGCCAGCGCGTCGTTCAGTTCGGTCTTGAGCCTGGCGATTTCGCCGGCGGCCTCGCTGTTCTCGGTCGACGCCTGCTCCAGTCGCGATTGCAGGTCCTGGACCTCCGAACGCAGACCGCGCATTTCCGCCTGGCTGCGAGACAGTTCGGCTTCCCTGTCGCCTTCCATCATGCGGGCCGCTTCGGTTGCTTCCGACAGCTTCGCCTGTGCGGCCTCGAGCGACTTCTGCAGCCGCATCTCCTCTTTCTCGCTCTTGCCGAGCGCGGCCAGCAGTTCCGCGAGCCGCGCTGCTTCGCTGGCATGGATCGTCGAGAGCTCGTCGAGCCTGTGGCGCGCCTGGGATTCCCGCTTCAGCGCCTTGTCGAGATCGATGGACAGGCTGACATGCTTTTCCCGCAGCATCTTGCTCTCGCGCAAGCGCCTGTTGGCCTCGACCGTTCTGGCGGTCAGCCGCTTGGCGATGTCGCCGAACTCCGCGTCGCGTTTTGCGCTCGCATTGGCTGTCTCCACAAGCTCCAGCCTTACCGCGGCAAGCGCCGCACGAAGCGCCTCCCTGTCCTGAACCAGGCTTGTCTCGCGCTGTTGCAGCGCTTCGAAAGCGCCGTCACGCTCGCGCAGCTTTCTCACCGCGTCGTGCAGCTTTTCCGACAGCGTTCTTTGTTCCGCGCCGAGGCCCGCATTGGCAAGCTCGAACTCGTTGGCGCGAAGAATGTCGTTGTGCAGGATGTTGAGGAATTCGCGCGTCAGATGGTGTGAGGTCGCGATCTCCGACAGCTTGCCGTTGATCTCGTCCAGATAGTCCCTGGCGTCGTGGAAGAGCCCTTCAAAGGCACTCAGCGCAGCCAGCCGCGTCTGGGTATGGGGCGTCAGCCGTGGCGCGGTTTCGGGACTGCCCGCATCATCGGTGGTGTCCGCACTATCCGGATTTGCCGCATTCGCCTCGGGCGGCGCGTCGTCGGGTCCTGCCGCCTGATCCGAGGCATCCGCGACAGTGTCGCTCTTTGGCGGCGCCTGGCCCTCGGCGACGAGATCTGAATCCAGCGCATCCGCCAGATCGACCTGCAGTTCCTGGAATGCCTTGTCTACGTCTTCAGCACGCTTGAGCAAGCCCTTGAAGTTCATGCTCGAACTCCTTTTACGCACACCCCAACTCGGTACTTAACGAATTACTAACATGACCTTACATCCGCTGGCCGCACAGGGGAAGCCCCCGTTGGCGGCAAGGTAAATTTGGGACATTTGGGGGTTGGAACGCTGTGCGCAGCTTGCGCGGGTGTCGAAAAGCTTGGGGTCCTCGCCCCTGCAAAGCGCAGGAGGTCGGACCGAAGGTCCGGGTGGGGTGCTGCCCCCCACCCCGCTGCTTCGCAGCGACCCTCCCCACAAGGGGGAGGGTAAAAAGTCAGCCCGCCATCGCCATGGGCACGGCGCTCTTGTTGGGGATCTGGATATCGATTTCCAGCGTCGACATGGTCTCGCCGCGGTCCATCGAGACCTGCAGGTAATCCTGGTCGATCTGCACGTGCTTGGCGATGACGGCCATGATCTCCTCGCGCAGGATGGAGACGAGGTCGGGCTGGCTGCGGTTGCGGCGCTCATAGGCGAGCAGCACTTGCAGCCGCTCGCGCGCCACCGGCGCGCTGGAGCGCCGCTTGAAGATGTCGAGCAGGTTCATGCCGCCCTCCTTCCCAAAAGACGATCGAGGAAACCCTTGCGTTCGAAGGGCACGATGACAGGCAATTCCTCGCCTTCCAGCCGCCTGGCGGCGTCGAGATAGGCGCGTGCAGCAGTGTTGAGCGGCTCCGACAGCGTCACCGGCGAACCGAGGTTGGAGGCGCGCAGCACATCCTGGCTCTCGGGGATGATGCCGAGCAGCGGCACCGACAGGATCTCCAGCACGTCGTCGATGGACAGCATTTCGCCACGCGCCGCGCGGGCCGCGTCATAGCGCGTGACCAGCACATGCTTGGCGATGTGCTCGCCCTGCTCCGCCTTCATGGTGCGGGCGTCGAGCAGGCCGATGATGCGATCGGAATCGCGCACGGAGCTCACTTCCGGGTTGGTGACGATGACCGCCTCGTCGGCAAAGCGCATGGCGAGCTGCGCGCCGCGCTCGATGCCGGCCGGGCTGTCGCAGAACACATAGTCGAACACCGAGCGCAGCTTGTCGATGACTTCGCCGACGCCCTCCTCGGTCAGAGCATCCTTGTCGCGCGTCTGCGAGGCCGGCAGCAGGAACAGCGTCTCCACCCGCTTGTCGCGGATCAGCGCCTGCGACAGCTTGGCCGTGCCCTGGATGACGTTGACGAGGTCGAACACCACGCGCCGCTCGGCGCCCATGATCAGGTCGAGGTTGCGCAGGCCGACGTCGAAGTCGACCAAGGCCACCTTCTTGCCGGTCTTGGCGACCGCAGCCCCCAGGGCCGCCGTCGAGGTCGTCTTGCCGACGCCCCCCTTGCCCGAGGTGACCACCACTACCTTGCCCATTGAAAAGCCTCCGTTGTTGTTCATTTGTTGTTCTTGCCGGGCGGCCTCGGCCGCCCAAATATCGTGTTCTTGACGAGCGGCCCGGCCGCCCCAATATCGACTGTCAGCTCAGCGTCGAAACCCGCAGGCTCTCGCCATCGAGAAACGCCTGCACCGGCTTGCCGCGCGAAACACCTTCCATCTCCTCGGCGGTGACGTACCAGCCGTCGACCGCCAGCAGCTCCGCCTCGTTCTTGCGGCAGAAGATGCGCGCGCCCTTGTTGCCCAGCGCACCCGCCGAAGCGCGCCCGCGCAACGTGCCGTAGACATGGATCGACCCCGCCGCGATGATCTCCGAACCGGACGCGACCGAACCCAGCACGATGACATCGCCATGCGGATGCACGATCGCCTGGCCGGAGCGGATCGGCGCCTTGATCATCAGCGTGCCCGAAGCTTCCGGCGCAACCTGCGGCTCGCTTTCGTCCACCTTGCTTGCGCCAGCCTTGCCGCCCTTGTCCGGGCCGCCTTCAGGCGCCCTGCCCTCGGCCTTGTCGAAACCCTCCGCCCGCGCCTCGCGGGGCAGCAAACCATCGGTCGTCGCCTCCTTGGCGCCGACCAGCACCGGCGGCAGGTTGGGCTCGAGTGCGGTATGGCCGTCGAGCTCGATGGCGTAGATGCGGATGCCGCGATGGCCAAGCACATCGACCAGCGATTCGATCGCGGCGACATCGGGCTTCAAGGTGTTGAGATCAAGCACCACCGGCCGTCCGGAAAAATAGCCCGGCGAGTTGCCGATCCAGTGGTCGAGCCCCTCCAACCACACGTCCAAAGGCGCCTCCGGCGTCAGCGTGAAAGCGACGAAAGAGCGGGCGCGAAAACGAATGGATTTGGCCTCGAGGGGAGCGGCAAAAGTCACGGCTGGCGAATCCTTACTGAGAGGTAAACGCTAGCGAGGGAATGGTTAACGAATGGTTAATGCGAGGGAGGCGCTACTTGGCAACTGTGCGAGAAATTGGAAGGTCGGCTAAACGCCAGTTGCGGCCGCTATCCGGCTGTACGGAATGTCTAAATAGGGGCCGTTAGCGGCCCACCCGCTTTTCGGCAGTATCGCGAAAAGCGGTCGATGGTTCAGGCGATATATTGCTAGCCCGAACCAAACGTCATCAACCAAATCTTGGATACATAGCCAAAGGCGTCCCATCATACCTCTGGAGAGTCGTTTGGCGCAGAGCTAGAGGTCGTTCTGACCGGTTGCGGCGATTGGTACTGATCTCGCAGATGAACTGCGGTCTGGTCGATGCTCGGATAGACGGTAGTGGCGTTGATGTTGATGCGGTCGAGCTGCTCGAGGATGTGCGCCTTGCTCTGGATCGTGACACGGCTGATTTCGATACCGTCCTGGCCCGCATCGGGCAGCGCAACCTCGTGCCCGAATAGCAGGAATGCGCCAGACTGCGATTTGATGCGCGTGTTAGTGCGCTTCGCTTTGACGCAGATGGAGACGGCGTCGCTTGTTTGCTTGATCTCGCTGCACAGAAAGGTAGGCAATTTTTCAAGAAAGGCGATCGCCGTGGAATCGAGACCTTCAAGCCGTTTCTCTGTGTCGGACGGCGTGTATTCGAACATGCGCCCCCGACCCATGGTGACAACATCGACGCTCCCTTCGACATACTCCCAGCTGCCAAAAGAGATATAATTGAAGTTCTCCGTCATTTTCCTGTTCCGTTCGTCAAGCGCATTATCCAAAGAAGCGGAACAGCGAGAGCAATTCTGCATAACAGACACCTCCGCGATGCAGAGACGAATGAATGCTAGATTGCGTCAGCGGACAGCTCCGTTGGTTAGGATCGAAACAGCTCACGATTTGCGCTTCGCAACGTAGTTGCGGAAGGCCTCTTTGAATTTCGCTTCGAGATCTACTGCCTGGGCCGAACTCGGTGACGACAGATCGAACTCCCAACCAGCTCTATGATAGGCGATCATCCTTGCTGCGGAATCGGAGGTAGTGTTGGTCACCAGCAACCGATCTTGCTTACTGAGTTCTTCGGCGAGTCCGAGATACCCTCGCGCCAAACCCAACTGAAGGGTACTCGCATAAAACTTACATTCGGCTGCAATCAGGACCTTGCTAGCACGAGGATGTACCTTTTCTCCGCGACAGACGCGCGCTTCGTGTCGATCGATCACGGCGACATCACATTCGTGGAGGACACCCGAGCGCCCTGATACCTTGACGCCGATATGCGCCTCGAGCGGCGGGCAGCCTGGCAAGTCTATAATGGCGTGGGTGTATTTTTTCTTCGGGCTGAAGATATCGCCCGGCGAGGTTCGGAAAATCAGGTTGGTGGTGCCATTTCCGTCGTTAGCTTCGAAAACGACGGTGGCCCCAGCGGCGCGGCCCGCCTTTACGACGATCGCGAGCGCATAGCACTCGAATACGTCATTCGCATCCGACGCTGCAGAGTAATTCATGCCATATGCCGGACTGAGGATCGCGGAGACCTGTCCGATGAGATCCGATGCGGTCATCATGCGGCGGTTACTCCAGCTTGCTGGCGCAGTTCCCTCAAGCGGCGGCGACCTGCCTCCTGCTGTTCGCCTGAATCGCTGTTTAAGCTGTGGCCGTCATCGCCTTCTCGTTCAGAAACGAACGTCACGCTCTTTGCTTCCAATATCTTTAGCGCATCGATTGCGAACTGCGGAAGAGCCATTACGCGATCGATGGCATCGAGAAGAAGATTCAGGCGCTCAATGTTGGAAAAGGGCTGAGTCGTTACGAAATCCTGCATTTGCCGTCTGCCGCGCCGCTGACCGGCGACTTGGTCATCGATGAACTCGCTGGCATCAGCTTTTGTAATGACCGTCTTTCCGAGATAGTTGCTCTCCTTCACTTGCTCTACTACCCAATCCAATCCGACCTTTCGGAGCAGATCGGTGATCCCCCCATAAGCGGTCTTCGCCTCTTCTTCATCCATCGCTTTTCGCCCCGGAGCTTTGGTTGTGTGACGCCGTGATAGTAGCCGCGGCGCCTAACCTCGTCAGCGCGAAAGAAAGATCAAGTACCCGGAGCCTTCGTCCCGGTCTAAATGTCCACTCTCATGCAATTCAATGACGCTGTGCAGCGGCGGGCAGTCCGCGGCAGGGTCCGATCCCAATCAAAAGTGCTTGGTACTGCCGAAAATTACCAACCGGTGTGACCCGCGCGGATGACGACTTTTGTCCGGCGCAGTCGCTCGCCGCTGAGACCTCGGAGGAACGACCGGTTTCGGGCGAGGGGTGTCATCGTCCGAACGGCGAAGATTAGGGGCATTGCTGTCCCGGCAGCCTTTTGGCCGAGAGCGGACTGGCAGCCTCGGGCAAAAGCCCCTCGTGAAGCGGTCATGCGCGCGAATGTCATTGTCGGCTCTAGCCAGTTTCTCTGCCTCGATGGCACGCGGCGAACGCAGTGGCACCCCTCGTCATAACGCCGGCTCCAACTCCATGACAGAAAATCCACGGGCCTTGAGTTAGGCACTAATTCACCTCCGCGCGGTTGAAATCCTTTGGCGATAACCATCCTTTTTCTGCGAGCGGGAAAATGACTCGTTGTAACCGTAACGAGCCCACTTCGATGCGTCTGAAATTAGGCGCTCCGTATCAAGACTCACTTGAACTAGTCTTCAGTCCTCGCGAGGAAGGCACGTTGATAGATTTCGAATCAAGTCCAGAATCCCTGAAAATATATCTGTGAGTTTATGAGAGAGACGATTGCGCAAAATCGCGCCCAAGTAGAGATTGCCCATGTAAATAAATTAAGGGGGCTCTCTTGAAACGCTGGATGTTGCTGCCGGCTTGCGTGCTGGCGTTGCATGGATGTGCAATTCGACCTCTGCCCGAGCAATCGACGACATTCAATACGTCTGCCATTGTCCGCAAAATTCGATGCGAAACCCGTGAGGCTTTCAGACATCAGATGATTGCTTGGCTTGAGGCACAGGATAAGGAGCCGGCGGCACTACGCGTGGCCAAAGCACTTAGAGCAAGAACGCCGGTGGCAGAGATCGATTATCGTGGGCTAGACCCTGATACCGCTTACCCGATTTCCCTGCTGGCGGGTACCGCAGTCGTGTATTCATTCAATTTTGATATGACCTTCACGGCCAACAATTCAGCGAGCTTAGACCTTCTTGACACCTATCGCCTGGGTAAGAAGACATTGGGGTTGGGTGGTTCAATCAATCGAAGCCGCAACAACAAACGTGTTTTTGTGGTAGCCGACACATTTGGCGGCCTCTACAAGGACTTAGATGACGACTATTGTGATGACCGGAACGAAGTTCCTAACTCTTTTTATCCGATAACAGGCAATATCGGCATGGATGAGCAGGTATCCACGTTCGTGGACATGGCGATATTCAACAATCTTTCGGGCAAAGAAGGCGCAGCAACAGGCCCGCAGACGATGGCCGACACACTGCTTTTCACAACGAGTCTAACAGCAAGTGCGGATCCGAAGATTGCACTATCACCAGTTGATGGTGTTACGGCAGGGGGGCTAAGCAGTTCAATTTCCAGGGAAGATAAGCATCAGGTAATCGTCGCGTTTGCGTTGCCCGTGCCCGGCAAGAACACTAATCAAGTCGCAGAGTTTTTTGGAAAATTTCTTAGCGGCAGCGGAAACGCAACTGTTCGCCGCGCACTGCGCCAAGCGGACGAAGCAATCCAACAGAGTGTCGCGAGTGAAATTCTATCACTTCAATAAGGGGATCAACCATGACCACGAGTGAGGGCAAGCCGCGCCGGCTGAAAGCACCTTTTGCAGAGTCAACATCGGCGATGAAATTCAGTGCAACGAAAAGCATGAGGTTCATCAAAAATTTGGAAAAGCACGGTGTCCTCGCCGATTTTATAAGGTTGTCAAAGGCTGATCCGGAGGCCACACTGACGTTCAGCAAGAATTCACTTAATCTGATGAAGAAACTTCTACAGGAGAAGGGTGCCGACAAGGTCGATGTTTTCTCTAAGAGTATCGTTGGTGATCCAAAAAAGAAGAGCAAAAGCAAAAAGGAATGCCCGCACTGGGAGGGATAGCGGTAAGTCGAATGGCTAGAAGGCGGCGCAAAGCTGTCGTTGAAAATTGATGGGACGGCGGTCGCCTGCGGGTAAAAATTGACGCTAACCCAACTCGGGTTCTTGTCGGCCTTTCAAAACGGATGCACGCCCCAACGACACAGGGTATGTTGTCCCCGTCCGGCCGAGGTCGTCGAAGGGGGAGGACATGGCATGCAGGCAGTGCCGATAGCGCATCAAGCCGCGCAACCCGTGGCCGGCCCCGTATCCTCCCTCGCCGGCTATCCGGCCGCCGTCCTGTGCTGGCTGCTTTCGGCTGGTGTCTATATCGCGGCCAAATGGGTGGCGCCTGAAATGCCGCCCTGGGGCCTCTGCTTCTGGCGGCTGACGCTTGCTTGCGCCATCCTGCTGCCGATTGTGCACCGTCATCACGAGGCGATGATCGGGCTTTTGCGAACGCGCGCCGTGGAGGTCGTCGCCGTGGGGGCGATCGGCCTCACGCTCTGCCAGGGTATGATCTACCATGGCCTCAACGACACCGACGCCACCACGGCCGGCATCATCATGGCGCTGTCGCCTGTCATGACGATGGTGCTCGCCCGTTTCGTGCTGGGCGAGCCGCTCGGGCTGGGGAAGTCGCTCGGCGCGCTGGTTGCGCTTGCCGGGATGATTTTCATCGTTGCCCACGGCAACCTGACGGCGCTGCTGCAACTCAAGATCAACGCCGGCGAGCTGTGGATCGTCGGCAGCGCGTTCTGCTGGGGCCTCTACACCGTGCTTTTGCGCCGTGCCAAATTCGGCATCGAACTGCTGCCGATGGTCGTGCTGCTGCTCGGCGCGGGCGCGCTGGTCGCCTTGCCTTTCCATGTGTGGGAATTGTTCAACGACGAACGCTCCGCCATGAACGTCCACAGCATTCTCGCGCTCGCCTATCTGGCAGGCCCCGGCGGCGCCTTGATGTACTATCTCTACAACAAAAGCGTGGAAACGCTCGGCGCGAGCCGGGCAAGCATGCTGCTCTACCTGCAGACAGTGTTCGTGGCCATGCTCGCCTATCTGCTGCTCGGCGAGGGCTTGCACGATTACGATCTGGTCGGTGCGGCCTTCATCGTCGCCGGCATCGTACTCGCCACAGTGGTCAAACCCAGGCCAGCTCAACCACGCGTGGCGTAGACATCTTGCGAGTGACGGCAGGGCCGCTAGCGCTTGGTTTACATCGCGGCCTTGCTTGGTGTCGGAGCGGGGTTGTCGTGTTAGGATCGCCGGTCGACATCCCTCGGCGCAACACGGCTGCAAGTGCCGGTTCGCATGCTACCGGGCTGGCGCCGGCAGGATTTTCTTGTCGCGGATTTCGCAAGAGCAAGGGGACGTCGATGAACGCAAGGGACCGATCTTTCCGCTGCCTGATGGTGGCTGGCCTGTTTGCCGGTGTCTTCTGGGTGGATGCCGCCCTGGCGCAGGACGCAGGGTGTACGCTCGAGCCGGTGGCCGGTACGGCCCGGCAGATTCTGAAATGTCGCAAAGGCCTCACCGTCATTGTGGAAGAGGGCGCTCGTTTTACGCTGGAGGACGGCGATCGAAACGGCAAGGCCGATGCGGTCAGGTTGCGGCGCAAGGCGCTGCTGCTCGATGCACCAGCCGGCTCGGTCCCGGGTGGCTTCGCGGTTGTCACCCCGCAGGCGATCGCCGCGGTGCGAGGCACCAAATGGGCAGTCGACACAGGCGAGGGCAAGACGTCTGTTTTCGTCCTCAGGGGCCGCGTCGCCGTGCACAGGGCGGCGTCCGATGCCGGGGTGGTGCTGAAGCCGGGCGAAGGCGTCGACGTCGAGCCCGGAACGGCACCGCTCACCGTCAAGCGCTGGCCCGCCAAGCGCGTTTCCGCATTGCTGGCCCGTTTCGGCCTGTGAGCCGCGGTGAGCAGGCGGGCGCTTCCGACGCTGATCGCGCTCATTCTCGCGGGTCTTTGGGGTGCCGGCCTGGGCTTCGCGCACTGGCGCGGTCATCTGTGGTTTCTCGATCGCGTCGAAGCAACGATGACCGACCTTCGAACGCTCGTTCGAGGAACGGCAAAGCCACCGGAGCTGATCACCATTGTCGCCATAGACGATGAAGCGGTGCGGCACGAGGGCACATATCCCCTCAGCCGCGCCACGCTTGCCCGGCTTGTCGATACGATCGCCGGCCTTGGACCAAAAGCCATTGCGCTCGACCTGCTGCTGGTCGATCCCGGAGCAAAGGACAACGATGAGGCGCTCGCGCGTTCGCTGAGCGGGGGCAGAAGCGTCATCGCTGCCGCGGCGGTCTACCCCGGAGGTGAACAATGGACGGTGGCCGAGGGCGAAGGGCCCCTCGCCCGCGTGCCGAATGCCGAGCGGTTTCTGTGGCCCCTGAAGGCGTTCTCGGATGCCGCGGCTGTCGGCGTCGTCAACGTGGTTACCGACAAGACGGGAACGCCCCGGTTCGTGCCGTTGCTGTTTCGGGCCGGACCCCAGCTGGAAGCGTCTTTCTCCTTGCGTGTCGCCACCATGGCAGCAGGTGAGGATCCAGAAATCGCACCCGATCATCTCTCGCTGGGCGGACGGCCGATCCGGACCGACATTGGTCACATCCTGCCTCTGACATTCTACGGCCCCCGCGGCACGATCCGCACGATCAGCGCGGCGACCGTGCTGGAGGGCCAACTCGATCCCGGCACCATCCGGGATCGAATCGTCGTGATCGGAGCAACCGCAACCGGCACCGGCGATGTCTTCCCGACACCGTTCGATCCAATACTCCCGGGCGTCGAAGTCATGTCGACGGCGATTGCCCATCTGATGAGCGGCGACGGTACAGTGCGGGACCAGTATGTCCGGCTTGCGGATGCCGGCTTTGCGGTGGTGCTGCCCATGATTCTCGTGGGGCTGTTGGCATGGCGGCGAAACGCCAGCGGCCTCGCGGCGATCGCCGGCGTGGTCCTGATCTGGTTCGTGGTCAACATGACCGCTTTCTCGCACCACATCTGGCTGAGCGCCGCGTTGCCGATGGCCGCCGCCGTTCCGCCGGCTATCTTGTTTGGAGCCGCGCAGCTTTGGCTGGGCAGGAGCCGGGCCCAGTTTTTCGCAACGCAGAGCCAATTGCTTCAACGCGTTGAAGCCTCGGGCATGGGGGAGTGGCTCGCCAAGCATGGCGACTTCCTCTCGGACCCCGTGCGGGGAGACGCCGCCATCCTGTTCATCGACCTGTCCGGCTTCACCGGGCTGAGTGAAACATTGGGGCCGGTCGCCACACGCGAACTCCTGAACAATTTCCATGCGTTGGTCGACGAAGAAGTGGCGCGCTGCGGTGGCGTCGTCACGAGTTTCATGGGTGACGGAGCCATGATCCTGTTCGGCCTGCCGGAACCAGCGACAAACGACGCCTTCAATGCCGCCCGCTGTTGTGTGGGGCTCTCCAGCCGCACCAACGATTGGCTCGCCTCGTTGCCGGCATCGACCGCATCCCGGCTCGGCTTCAAGATTGGAGCCCACCACGGAACAATCGTGGCCTCTCGACTCGGCAGCGAAGGCCGTCAGCACATCGCGGCCATCGGTGACACTGTCAACGTTGCCAGTCGCTTGATGGAGATCGCGGCCGACCAGAATGCTGACGTCGCGGTGAGTGACAAAATGCTTGATGTCGCCGGCCGCGACTGCGCGTTGTTCAAATCCGGCACCCTGAAAGGACCTGTGGAAACGCAGATCCGTGGGCGATCCGGCTCGCTCGCAATCTGGTTTTGGCAGAGTGCACGGACGGCGAAGATCAGGCCCTGATCAATGGTGGCCGGCGCCCCTTCGCCAGGCTTCGAGACCACTCAATGCCGCTTGAAATACTGCACTTCCCTCTCATGCTTCTCCGCCGCCTCGCGGGTATCGAACGTGCCGAGGTTGCGCCGCTTGCCGGTCTTTTCGTCCTTCTTGCGTGAATAGAGGCGGTATTTTCCGCCTTTCAGTTTCCGGATCATCTCGCTCTCCCGGCTTGGCCCTGATCAGGATTTCCGCTTGGCCTTGAGGCTGCGCGCGGCTTGCTCGACCGCGGCACGGTCGTTGCCCAGCCGATCGATCAGCGCCTGCGCCTCGTCGCCCGATAGGCCGGTGCGCATCGCCAGCGCCTCGACCTCCAGCACGTCGGTACTGGCGATCTCGCCGGTTTCCGGCAGCGCATCGCCTGCCGTCAGCGGCAGCGCGGCCTCCCTGTCGATCTCGGCCTCGGCTTGGTGCCAGTGCCGCTCCGGGTCGCCGTGAAGGCCGCCCTCGCGTTGCCAGATGTCGTATGCCCGCTGCTGGATTTTTTCGTGCCGTTCGTCACCCATGATCATTCCTCCGGTTGCGTCAGGGAAGAACGCTTCGCCGATCCGAACGATCCAAAAAATTTGCGTGATCGCGCGCGAAGGCCCGCACGAAGGTGGCGCCCTATGGCCTGCCGGCCATCCCCACTTGTGGGGAGATTCGCAAAACCCGCCTGGGCGGCGGGTCATTGGCGCAAATCAGCATCGTGGGCGAATATGTAGCATAGCCGCCCTCACAATGTAAAGAATAAATTCCTATCGAAAAGCCACAGGGAATAGCTGCAGACCATCGGACTGGCCGTCGTCCGGCCCTTTGTCGACCTGAGTTCGCAGCCCAGGCGGCGGGCGAGCCGCCGCCTGGATGCCGGCCATGGCGGCCGAATTTGGTGTCAGCGGCCCCAGATGCCCTGGCCATAACCCGGTGCAGGCATGCCGGAGGTCGCAGTTCCCTCCACGGTGCTGTCGGTGATGCTCTTGGTGACGCTGACCGCGCCGCCGGAGATCATCGAATGGGAACCGGCAGTTGGATAGCTGCCGGCGGCAGGGACGAAGTCCGAGTCAAAGTGGTCGCTGCCGGCAAAAGCCATGCCGGAGGCAAACAGGAACACGGCAATGCTGAAAATGATCTTCTTCATTTCAAGTCTCCATCTTTTGAAAGTTGACATCGGCCTCGACGCGCCGCCCGCATCGCATTCATGAGGCTGTCTTCTGCTCTTCGGGCGAAACCGGCCAGCCGCGATCCCCTCGGGATCCGCGGCGGCAGGTTGTCAGCGCACGACCGTCTTGGTTCGTTGGTGCGCTGTTGCGGCGTCTTATAGGGGCGTGGTGTTTGTGCGGGCGTGGGACCCGGCGTGGTAGCAACCATTGCAGGAGTGGAATTTTGCGTTGAATTCGGCCGGAAAGCGCGGCGAATGCGGGCAGCAGGGGTCAGCGCGCCCCTTAAACCGACAGCCTCATATCCACTGAGAGCGCTGCGGCATTCCCTCCCCAGCAAGGGCCAACAAGGGGAGGCTGAAGAGCGGCCAGACACACTCCAGAAACAATATTCAACAGTTCGGAAAAACTGCCGAAAAGATCGGATGGCATAACCACCCCGCAACGGCCGGGAAAATGGCCGCGCCGGGCGATTCCCGGCCTGGACGGGAAAGTATGGAAATGGATCACGGTCTCGATATCGCCGGACTGGACAGGGACCGATCGGACAGCCAGCCAGAAACCGGCCTGGCAAGCCTCGATGCGCTGGTAAAAACAGCCCCCGCAACAGTCGCACGCGGGCAAATCCTGACGGGCGCCGACTTTGCCCGGCAAGGCCTGCCCGGCGAGCGGCTCGATACGGTGTTCGAAGAGCTCGCGCAGACATTCGCGGCTCTGCCGGCCGTGATCTCCGACGGGCGTGTCTGGACCTATCAGGAGCTGGACAGCCGCGCCAACCAGTTCGCCCGCCTGCTGGTCAAGCGCGGCGTCCGGCCGGGCCACCGGGTCGGGCTCATTCTCGACCGCTCGGCGGAGACCTATGTCGCGCTGCTGGCGGTGATGAAGGCGGGTGCGGCCTTCGTGCCGCTGGCCACCGCGTTTCCCGAAGAGCGGATGGCGCTCATCATCGAGGACGCCGGCGTCAGCCTGATCGTCACCATCGCCGCCTATGCGTCGCGCGCCGGTCAACTGCCGGTTCCGCATCTGCTGATCGACAGCGCGGCTGCCGAGATCTCCAAACAGTCCGACGCGCCGCTGAAGCCGCAGGCGAAAACCGCTTCAGCCGATGACACCTGCTACATCCTCTACACCTCGGGCACGACCGGCAAGCCCAAGGGCGTGGTCATCAAGCACCAGAGCTTCGTCAACTTCATCCGCGTCGCCGCCGCCTCCTACGGCTACCGGCCGGGTGACCGTGTCTATCAGGGCATGACCATCGCCTTCGACTTTTCCTCCGAAGAGATCTGGGTGCCGTTTGTCGCCGGCGCGACGGTGGTGCCGGCTCCTGGCCAGATGCCGCTGGTGGGCGAGGAACTGGCCGATTTCCTAAGACATCACGACATCACCTGCATGGCCTGCAGCCCGACGCTTCTGTCGTCGATGACATCAGACGTGCCCAGCCTGCGCACGCTTCTGGTGGGCGGCGAGGCCTGCCCGCACAATCTGGTAGTGCGCTGGTCGAAGCCGGGGCGGCAGATCCTCAACACCTATGGTCCGACCGAAGCGACCGTCACGGCAACCATGGGCGTGCTGACGCCTGACAGTCCGGTCACCATCGGCGCGCCGTTGCCGACCTATTCCATCGTCATTCTCGACGCATCGCTGCCGCAACTAGCCGAGCCTGGCGAACTGGGCGAGATCGGCATCGCCGGCATCGGGCTCGCGGTCGGCTATCTCAACAGGCCCGACCTGACCGAACAGAAATTCATTGCCGATTTCCTCGGCCTGCCGAACAACCCGTCCAGGCGTATCTACCGCACGGGCGACCTTGGCCGGATCAACGACCAGGGCGAGATCGAATATGCCGGGCGCATCGACACCCAGGTGAAGATCCGCGGCTACCGCATCGAGCTCGGCGAGATCGAGGCGGTGCTGCTCGACCAGCCCGAGATCGCACAGGCTGCCGTCACCACCTGGGAGATCGAGCCCGGCCGCGTCGAGCTCGTCGCCTACTACGCGCCCAAGGCCGGCGTGCCGGCGATTTCCCGCGCCGATCTTGCCCAGACGATGAAGCGGCGCCTGCCGGATTACATGGTGCCCTCCTACCTGGAGGAGCTGCCGGCGATCCCGATGACGGTCTCCAACAAGGTGGACCTGCGCCAGCTGCCGAAACCGACGAGCGTGCGGCTTTCGGCCGATCGCGCGATGGTGGCGCCCGGCAATGACGACGAGCGCTTCCTGGCCGAAGCATTGGCCACCGTGCTGAAATTCGACGAGGTGTCCGTCGAGGACAATTTCTTCGACGATCTCGGCGCCAACTCGCTGCTGATGGCGCATTTCTGCGCGCGCGTACGCACCAGGAAGGAATGGGCGACGGCGTCGATGCGCGACATCTATCTGCATCCGACCGTGGCGCGCCTGGCGCTCCATCTGGGCGGGGCGGAGGAGATGACAACGGCCACCAATGAGCCTGTCCTCACCCGCCGGGCCTCGAATTTTGCCTACTGGACCTGCGGCGCCGCGCAGCTGCTGTTCTACGGGCTCTACAGCTATGTCGCTTTGTGGGCGATCAATGGCGGCCTCAACTGGATGTATGACGCGCTCGACGATCCGCTGCAGCTCTATATCAGGTGCGTGGTGCTCTCGACCGGCGTGTTCTTCGGCATGACGGGCTTCGCCGTCCTTGCGAAATGGGTGCTCATCGGCCGCTGGAAGGCAGAGGCCTTTCCCATCTGGGGCCTGCGCTACTATCGCTTCTGGATCGTCAAGACACTGATCCGCACCGCGCCCGTCGTCCTGTTCCGCGGCAGCCCGCTCTACAGCTTCTATCTGCAGCTTCTGGGCACCAGGATCGGGAAAAACGCGGTCATCGAATCCAAATCCGTACCCGTCTGCACGGATCTGATTTCAATTGGCGCCAACACCATCCTGCGCAAGGAATCGCTGATTCTCGGCTTTCGCGCGCAGTCCGGCTACATCCATATGGGTCCGCTCTCCATCGGCCGCGATGCCTTCGTGGGTGTGGGTTCAACGCTCGACATCGACACCGCGATCGGCAACGGCGCCCAGCTCGGCCATGCGTCCGCGCTGCTGCGCGGGCAAAGCATCCCGGACGGTGAACACTGGCATGGGTCGCCGGCCGTGCCGACCACGGCCGACTATTGCAAGGTGCGCAATGTCGATCCTTCCAACATCCGCCGCTTCCTCTTCGAAGCGGTCCAGCTGATCGGGCTGTTTGCCGTTGTCATCCCGCTGCCGCTGCTGTTCCACAGCTATTGGGAGAATGTCGGCGACGACTATCAGGAGACAATCGGCCTTGTCGCGATCGGCACCACGGTCACGCTTTTCGGCTATATCGCGGTGGCCTTCCTGGCAGCGACGCTGGTGCCGCGCCTGGTCAGCTTGCTGTTGAAACCCGGCCGCACCTACACGCTTTACGGCTTCCGCTACTGGCTGCAGACCGCCGCCGAATTCACCAGCAACTCCCGCGTGCTCGGCCTCCTGTTCGGCGACAGCTCGGCGATCGTGCACTATATCAGCGCCATCGGCTGGAACCTCAACAAGGTGGTGCAGACAGGTTCCAACTTCGGCAGCAACCAGCAGCACGAAAACCCGCTTCTGTGCGAGATCGGCACCGAGACCATGGTGTCGGACGGATTGTTCATGATCAACATGCACAAATCCGCCTCCGCCTTCCGGCTCGAGCCGACGCGCATCGGCGAGCGCAACTATCTCGGCAACAACATCTACTATCCGCCGGACGGGCGCACCGGCGACAACGTCCTGCTCGGCACCAAGGTGATGATCCCCATCGATGGGCCGTTGCGCGAGAATGTCGGGCTTCTCGGTTCGCCTGCCTTTGAAATCCCGCGCATGGTCAACCGCGACAAGGAACTCATCGCTGGCGTCGACGAGGCTG